>NZ_JBSFGJ010000042.1:0-40351 GCF_053596515.1 Nonomuraea sp. NPDC001684 | reverse complement strand
GGGAGGCCAGCGACAGGGCCGTGGCGACGTTCTGCTCGACGAGCAGGATCGAGGTGCCGGCGGCGTTGATCGCCCTGATCGTGGCGGCGATCGCGCGGGCCGGCTCGGTGGCCACCACCCAGGAGGGCCTGACGCAGGTCGCGCTGAACCGCGGCGGCATGCTCTTCTGCAAGCCGAGCGCCGACCACCATCGCCGTCCCGACATCGCGTTCGTGCCGGTCGACGGCCTGCCTCCGTCGATCCTGGGCCTGGCCTGGCTGCGCGCCGGACGTACGGCCTCGATCCTCGCCTTCAACGAGTTGGCCATGGAAGTCGTACGGCGGCATGAGACGGTGGCGGCATGACGGATACGAAGAGTAATGGCGACAAAGGTTCGGAAAACGTCCGAGTAACCGCCTGGGTGCGGGGGAGGGTCCAGGGGGTGGGCTTCCGGTGGTGGACGCGCGCGAGGGCGTTGGAGCTCGGCCTGACCGGCTGGGCGCGGAACACCGACGACGGCCGGGTCGAGGTCGTCGCCGAGGGCCCGCGGGAGGCGTGCGTCAAGCTGTTGGAGCTGCTCAGAGGTTGCGACACGCCGGGAAGGGTCGATGGAGTAGTGGAACGATGGAGTGAACCCCGAGGTAGTTTGGGCGGTTTTGTAGAGCGGTAGTCGCTTTTGCTAAACGGCCCAAATAGGGTATAGTTGTATGTCGGGAGTGCCTATCAGTAGGGCGTTGCGGTTGGATCGACTTGACCGCCCACACTGCCGGTGCGACTCTTGTTAAGTACCACGCGCACCCCTCCCGCGGAATAGAAGTGCGCGAACCAGTCTGGTCACTCAGCGTGGAGGACCCTTTACCATGGCGAAGGCTCTACTCGGCCACGTCGGCGGTCCTGACCCTCGGATGGTCTCGGAGATGCGCCGCTTGCAGCAGCGTATCCGGGATCTGGAGGCAGAACTCATCCGACTTCAGGCCACGAATGACGCTCTTGCGGCGCAAACCCGCGACGAAGCGCTCAGTCGCTTGCAGGAGCGCGAGCCGGCACTCACCTGAGAGTGATCGGAGCGCAAGACCCAGGGACGTCTCGAAGAGGCGTCCCTTGTTATTTTCCCTGGTGAAAAAGCGCTGGTCATCGACATGCCCACGAGCGGCGGCCGAGACCAGTAGGCTTTTCCGAAGCCCGTTCAGCCGAGGCCGGGGAGGAGGGTCGGCGTTTGTACCTGAAGAGCCTCACCCTGCGCGGCTTCAAGTCCTTCGCCTCCGCGACCGCCCTTCGCCTCGAACCCGGCATCACGTGCGTCGTCGGCCCCAACGGCTCGGGCAAGTCCAACGTCGTCGACGCCCTGGCCTGGGTCATGGGCGAGCACAGCGCCAAGTCGCTGCGCGGCGGCAAGATGGAGGACGTCATCTTCGCCGGCACCTCCTCCAGGCCGCCCCTGGGCCGGGCCGAGGTGACGCTGACCATCGACAACTCCGACGGCGCGCTGCCGATCGACTACACCGAGGTCACGATCAGCCGGCTGATGTTCCGGTCGGGGCAGAGCGAATACGCCATCAACGGCGACACCTGCCGCCTGCTCGACATCCAGGAGCTGCTGTCCGACTCGGGCATCGGCCGCGAGATGCACGTCATCGTCGGCCAGGGCCAGCTCGACGCCGTGCTGCACGCCGGGCCCGAAGACCGCCGGGCCTTCATCGAAGAGGCCGCGGGCGTGCTCAAGCACCGCAAGCGCAAGGAAAAGGCGCTGCGCAAGCTCGACTCCATGCAGGCCAACCTCACCCGGGTGCAGGACCTCGCCACCGAGCTGCGCCGCCAGCTCAAGCCGCTCGGCCGCCAGGCGGAGATCGCCCGCAAGGCCGCCGTCATCCAGGCCGACCTGCGCGACGCCCGGCTGCGGCTGCTCGCCGACGACCTGTGCATCCTGCGCGCCACGCTCGAACGCGAGGCCGCCGACGAGGCCGCCGTCACCGCCCGGCGCAACCAGGTCGAGGCCGAGCTGGCCGAGGGCCAGCAGCGCGAGGCCGCCCTGGAGGCCGCCGAGGCCGAGACCCAGCCCCGGCTGAGCGCCGCCCAGGAGACCTTCTTCAGGCTCTCCTCCCTGCGCGAGCGCATCACCGGCCTGGAGCAGCTCGCCGCCGAACGCCACCGCCACGCCCTCGACGCCGCCGCCATCGAACGCCGCGGCCGCGACCCCGAAGACCTCGAACGCGAGGCGGGCGAGGCGCGCGAGCAGGAGCAGATCCTGCGGGCCGAGCTCGAACACGCCCAGGAGCTGCTGGCGGAGTCCGTCGAGCGGCGGGCCGCGGCCGAGGCCGAGCTGGGCGCGGAGGAGCGGCGCCTGGCGATGGCCGCCCGTGCCGCCGCCGACCGCCGCGAGGGTCTGGCCAGGCTGCGCGGCCAGGTCGACTCCGTGCGCAGCAGGGCGCGCGCGGCCGAGGAGGAGATCGGCCGGCTGGAGAAGGCCGTGGCCGACGCCGCCGAGCGCGAACGGCAGGCCCTGGCCGACCTGGAGAACGAGCGGGCCGAGGAGCCGGCGGCCGATCCGGCGCTGGCCGAGGAGCTGGCCACCGCGCAGGCCGCCGTCGAGGAGGCCAGGGCCGCCGCCGACGCGGCACGCGTGGCCGCCGACGAGGCCAAGGCCGGGCTCGGCGCGCCGCGGGCCGCCGTCCAGGCCGCCAAGGCGGGGGTCACCACGGCCCGCGCCGCCGACCAGGAGGCCCAGCGCTCGGTGGCCGCGCTGCGGGCCCGCCGCGACGCCCTGGAGCTGGGCCTGGCCAAGGGCGACGGCGGCGCCGCGCTGCTCGACGCCGACCTGGCCGGGGTGCTGGGCCCGCTGGCCGCCTCGATGCAGGTCACGCCGGGCGCTGAGCTGGCCGTCGCCGCCGTGCTCGGCCCGGTCGCCGAGTCGGTCGCGGTCAAGACGCTCGACACCGCCGTCGAGGCGCTGGGCCTGCTGCGCAGCACCGACGCGGGGCAGGTCACGCTGCTGGTGGCCGAGACCGGAGTTTCGGACACCGCGCACCACTCCCAGGTTGCGCGATCCCGGCCCGCCCCGCCGGACGGCGGGCGGTGGGCCGCCGATCTGGTCACCGTGCCCGACGAGCTGCGGCCGGCGCTCGACCACGTCCTGGCGAAGGTCGTCGTGGTCGCCGACCTCGAAGCGGCCCGCGAGCTGGTGGGGCGGCGTCCCGAGCTGCGGGTGGTGACCGAGGGCGGCGACGTGCTCGGGGCTCATCTGGCCGGTGGCGGGTCGGCCGGCGGCACCTCCGTCCTGCAGGTGCGGGCGGCGCTCGACGAGGCCGTGCACGACCTGCGGGTGGCCGAGGCCACGGCGGAGGCGACGGCCGAGGCGCTCGACCAGGCGATCGAGGCCGAGCAGGCGGCCCAGACGGCCGTCGAGGCGGCCCAGGCGCACGTCAACGAGGCCCAGAGCGCGGTGACCGCGGCCCAGGCCGGGGTGAGCGCCGCGCAGGGCGTCCTCGACCAGGTCAGGGCCCGCCAGCGGGAGGCCGACCAGCGCAACGCGGCGGCGGCCAGGCGGCTGGCCCAGCTGGAGGCCGCCGCGCACGCCGCGCACGCCGAGGCCGAACGCCTGGCCCGCAGCGTCACCGCGGCCCAGGACTCCCGCACCGAGGGGCTGGAGGAGCTGGCCGAGCTGGAGATCCGGCTGGCCGAGGCCGAATACGCCCAGGAGCTGGAGACCGAGCCCACCACCGACCTGCGCGACGACCTGGCCGCCACGTGCGAGACGGCCCGGCAGCGCGAGATGGACACCCGGCTGCAGGTGCGCACCGCCGAGGAGCGCGTCAAGGGCATCGAGGGCCGCGCCGACGGCCTGCTGCGGGCGGCCCAGCGCGAGCGCCAGGAACGCGCCCAGGCCGCCGCTCAGCGGGCCAGGCGCAGGCGGCAGGCCGTGCTGGCCGAGGCGGTCAGCAAGGGCGCCAGGCAGGTGCTCGGGGCGCTCGCCTCGTCGATCCAGCTCGCCTCCCGCGAGCGCGACGACGCCGACCTCGCCCGCGTCGCCGTCGACGCCGAGCTGAAGCAGGTCCGCGTGCGCGTGCGTGAGCTGGGCCAGGAGCTCGACAAGCTGGTCAACCGGGTCCACGGGAGCGAGGTGGCCCGCACCGAGCAGCGCCTGCGGCTGGAGCAGCTCCAGGAGCGGGCGATGGAGGAGTTCGGCGTCGAGGTCGAGGCGCTGGTCTCCGAGTACGGCCCCGACGCGCCCGTCCCGGGCGACCCGCCGGTTCCGTACGTCCGGGAGGAGCAGGAGAAGCGGGCCAGGGCCGCCGAGCGGCAGATGACCCAGCTCGGCAAGGTCAACCCGCTGGCGCTGGAGGAGTTCGCCGCGCTGGAGGAGCGCCACGCCTTCCTGACCTCGCAGCTGGAAGACCTCAAGAAGACCCGGCGCGACCTGCTGACCGTGGTCAAGGAGGTCGACGACCGCGTCGAGCTGATGTTCGCCTCGGCCTACGAGGACGTCGCCCGCGAGTTCGAGCAGATCTTCACCCGGGTCTTCCCCGGCGGCGACGGGCGGCTCGTGCTCACCGACCCCACCGACATGCTCACCACGGGCATCGAGGTCGAGGCCAGGCCGCCGGGCAAGAAGGTCAAGCGGCTGTCCCTGCTGTCGGGCGGCGAGCGCTCGCTGACCGCGGTGGCGTTCCTGATCTCCATCTTCAAGGCGCGGCCCTCGCCCTTCTACGTGATGGACGAGGTCGAGGCCGCCCTCGACGACACCAACACCCAGCGGCTGCTGACCCTGTTCGAGGAGTTGCGGCAGAGTTCCCAGCTCATCGTCATCACCCACAACAAGCGCACGATGGAGATCGCCGACGCCCTCTACGGCGTGTCGATGCGCGGCGACGGCGTGACGCAGGTGGTCAGCCAGCGCCTGCGGGAGCGCGAATCCGCCTGATCCGGCCTGTCATCATCCGTGTGCCTTGGGCATGACCATGCCGGTCGATCTGGAAAACTGACATCTTGTGGATGGTTACCTCGGCGTCATAGTGATCGTGGCCGTCGTCGCCCTGCTGGCGGCCGGCGGCCTCTTCCTGCTGTTCAGGCCGGGTGGCAAGGCGGCGCCGCCCGTGCCGCCGCCGGAGGCGCCGCCGCTTCCCGAGGAGGAGAAGCGGCCCGCCGGCCCGGTCGAGGAGGCCGACGGCGCGGTCACCACGGTGCCGCCGCCGGTCCAGCCGGCCGAGCCGATGGTCATCGCCCCCGAGGTCGAGGTGCCGCCGCCGTCCGCTGGGCGGATGGTGCGGCTGCGCTCGCGTCTGGCGCGTTCGCAGAGCGCGCTCGGCCGCGGCCTGCTGGAGCTGCTGTCCCGCGACCGGCTCGACGACGACGTCTGGGACGAGATCGAGGAGAGCCTGATCACCGCCGACGTGGGCGTCGCCCCGACCCGCGCGATGGTCGAGGAACTGCGCACCAAGGTCAAGGTGCTGGGCAGCCGCACGCCCGCCGAGGTCAGGGGCCTGCTGCGCGAGCAGCTTCTCGCCCAGGTCAATCCCGACCTCGACCGCAGCCTGCACGTGCAGAAGCACGGCGAGCGGCCCGCCGTGGTGCTGGTCGTGGGCGTCAACGGCACGGGCAAGACCACCACCACCGGCAAGCTCGCCCGCTCGCTCATCGGCGACGGCAAGACGGTCGTGCTCGGCGCGGCCGACACCTTCCGCGCGGCGGCGGCCGACCAGCTCCAGACGTGGGGCGAGCGGGTCGGCGCCGAGACCGTGCGCGGGCCGGAGGGCGGCGACCCGGCCTCGGTGGCCTTCGACGCCACGGCCAAGGGCATCGAGGACAAGGTCGACGTCGTCATCGTCGACACCGCGGGCCGCCTGCACACCAAGACCGGCCTGATGGATGAGCTGGGCAAGGTCAAGCGGGTCATCGAGAAGAAGGCCACGGTCGACGAGGTGCTGCTCGTCCTCGACGCCACCACCGGCCAGAACGGCATGCGCCAGGCCCAGGTGTTCGCCGAGGTGGTCAACATCACCGGCATCGCGCTCACCAAGCTCGACGGCACCGCCAAGGGCGGCATCGTGATCTCCGTGCAGCGCGAGCTGGGCGTGCCGGTCAAGCTCGTGGGGCTCGGCGAGGGGCCCGACGATCTGGCGCCTTTCGACCCGGATGTCTTCGTGGACGCGATCCTGGGCGACTAACCCCGTTTATCGGTCATGTCCTAATTCATGCCGAAATGGCCCTTACCAGAAAAGTCTTGAGTCGCTAGTTAGCTTTGTGCTGACATGTTCGGGTTATCCGCGATCACGTAAGGGATGCCCATGAAGAAGATCGTCGTCCATCGTCCCGGGACTGTCAGGCCCTCCACGCTCGCCTCGCCGCGACACGGCATTTGACCTGTCTCTGGGTCGGCGTTTCCACGCGGGAACGCCGACCGCTGGGAAAGGGGCGGTCGTGAGGACGATCGCCCTGGACGCCGACCGCCGGGCAGCCGGGCCGTACACGCTGGCCGCCGCGCTGCTCGACCTTCTGGTCCCCGAGGCGCTCGACCGGCGGCCCGACCTGGTCGCCGCATACGACGTGGAGCTCCGGGTCGCGGCGCCCCGCCTGCGGCCGCTCGTGCCGGTGCGCAGGCGCTCGCTGGCCGACGACCTGCCGAGGGGGCAGCGCATCCTCATCCCGGGGGCGCGGCGCAGCCTCAGGATCGCCAACGGGCTGGCCGAGTTCGTCCGCGAGCTGCTGGCCGTCACCGGGCCGCTCACGCTCGTCGTGTCGAACCTGGACGAGGCCGACCACACCGACCGCGAGCTGGTCGAGGTGCTGCGCCGCCGGCTCGACCCGGGGCTGCTGCGCGTCGAGGAGGGCCCGTCGTCGCCCGGCGAGGGCCCGCTGTGCGCCGACTTCGACCGCTACCGCGACGAGGGCTTCCATCACGCGATGGTGGAGTCGGGCACGGAGGCGCTGCGCGGCATGGCGTACGAGGACGACCCCGAAGGGTGGCGGACCCTCGTGCAGCGCGTCGCCGCGGCCCTGGAGGCGGTGGAGCGCGAGGAGGAGGCCCGCGAGCTCTACGACCGGGCCAGGCGCCTCAGCACCGACCCCAAGCACCGGGCCACCATCGCCTACGCCACCGCGATGATCCTGGTACGCCACCACGACCCCGCCCGCCGCGACCCCGGCGAGGCGATGGCGTGGATCAACGAGGCCGTCACGATCACGTCGTTGCTGCCCGACCCCCGCGAACGCGCCTTCCACCTCGGCTTCGACCTCAACGGCAAGGCCCTGGTGGAGCTGCGCGCCGGCCGTCCGGACGCCGCGCTGCGGCTGGTCGAGCAGGCCATCGCCCTGGCCGACGAGCACCTGGCGGACGAGCACCCGGTCCACCGGCTCGTGCTGCGCGCCAACAGGGCGCAGCTGCTGGCCGGGGCAGGCCGGTACGAGGAGGCGCTGGCCGACTACACGGCGGCGATCGACGCCGATCCCGGCTATCCGGACTACTACCTCGACCGGGGCAACCTGCTGAACAAGCTGGGCAGACCGGAGGAGGCCCTGGCCGACTACGAGGCCGTCATGCGGCTCAGCCCGCCCTTCCCGGAGGCGTACTACAACCGCTCGGAGCTGCGGTTCGCGGCCGGCGACCTGGACGGCGCCCGCGCCGACCTCGACCGCACGCTGGAGCTCGACCCCGACTTCGCGCCCGCGTACGTGAACAGGTGCGGCCTGCTCGCCCTCCACGGCGAGTACGAGCAGGCCAGGCGGGACGTGGAGCGCGGCCTCGCGCTCCGGCCGCGCGACGCCCACCTGCTCTGCGTGCTCGGCCAGGTGGAGACGGCCCAGGGCCGCCACCCGGAGGCGTACGCGGCCTTCGACGCCGCGCTGGAGATCGATCCCGACCTGGCCGCCGCGTGGGGGAGCCGGGCCGTGCTCGCCTTCGAACGCGGCGACCCCGACGGCGCGCTGTCCGACCTGACCCGCGCGCTGAAGCTGACGGAGACGGCCGAGCTGCTGTTCAACCGGGCGATGGTCCACCGGGAGCTGGGACGGGCGAAGGAGGCCAGACAGGACCTGCTCAGAGCCGCCGAGCTGGCCCCCGGCGATCCGGACGTCGGGCGGGCGCTGGCCGAGGGGTGAGGGGATGGGCGGCCGGTACTGGCTCCTCCTGGGAGCCTTCCTCGCCTCCTCGCTCGGCACCTGGATCTACCGGCTGGCCCTGCCGCTGCTCGTCTACGACCTGACCGGGTCGGCGCTCGGCACGGGGCTGGTCTACGTGACCGAGTACCTGCCGTACCTGCTGCTGGGGATGTTCGGCGGGGTGATCGCCGACCGGTTCGACCGGCGGCGGGTGCTGGTGCTGGGCGACCTGGCATCGGGGGCCGTCACCGTCGTGCTCGCCGTCCTGGTCACGGCCGGTGTGTCCCGGTTGTGGCCGATCTACGTGGTGGCGTTCCTGCTGGCCTGCGTGGACCCGCTCTACCAGCCGGCGTTCCGGTCGATCGTGCCCTCGCTGGTGGAGGTGGCGCGGCTGCCGCAGGCCAACGCCCGGCTGCACATCGGCGAGCACGCGGTCAACATGGCCGGGCCGGTGATCGGCGGCGCGCTGGTGGTGAACTTCGGCTACCAGGTGGCCGTCTACGCCGACGCGGGCACGTTCCTGCTGTCGGCGCTGCTGATCTCGCTGATCAGGACCGCGCCCGCGGCCGCGGCGGCGGTGCGGGGGTGGTCGGTGGTCGCCGACATGCGCGAGGGCCTGCGCTTCCTGACCGGCGGCGACCGGGTGGTGCTCACCACCGCCCTGTCCGCCGCGGCCTGCAACTTCGGCGTCTGGCTGCTGCTGGCGGGGCTGGTGTACTACCTCAGCTCGTACCACGGGTTCACGCCCGGGGAGATCGGCGTCGTCTACGCCTTCCAGGGGGCGGGCGCGGTGCTCGGGGCGGTGCTGGGCGGCAGGCTGGTGTCCAGGTGCCAACCGGGCCCGCTGATCTGCTGGGCCATCGTGGCCGGGGGCCTGTCGATGCTGGCCATGATCCCGGCCAGGGGGCCGGTGCTGATTGGGCTGGCCTGGATGGGGCAGTTCGCGGCCGCCGGGACCTCGATCGTGGCGAGCATGACCGTCCGCCAGCTGCTCGTCCCCGACCACCTGCTCGGACGGGTGCTCGGCACGGCCAGGATGATCGCGTTCTTCTCCATCCCGATCGCCTCGCTGGTCACGGGGGTGTTCGAGTCGGCGGTGCGGAACGCGTACGCGCTGATGGCCTTCGCCGGGGTGAGCTGGCTGGCCATCGCGGCGGGCGTGGCGCTGTCGCCGATGCGCCGGGTCAGCCTCGCGCGGCTGCGAGCGGCCCGATCGGCACCACGAGAGGGGTCCCCGCGACCGGATCCTCGATGACCTTCGCGTCCAGCTCGAACACCTCGCGCAGCAGCTCCTCGGTCAGCACCTCGTGCGGGGCGCCGGCGGCCACGACCTTGCCGGCGCGCATGGCCACCAGCCGGTCGGCGTAGCGCGCGGCCAGGTTGAGGTCGTGCAGGACCATGACGACCGTGCGGCCGGCCTGCTCGTGCAGGTGCCGGACGAGCTCCAGCACCTCCACCTGGTGGGCCAGGTCGAGGAACGTGGTGGGCTCGTCGAGCAGCAGCAGGTCGGTGCCCTGGGCCAGGGCCATGGAGATCCACGCCCGCTGCCGCTGGCCGCCCGACAGCTCGTCGAGCGGGCGTTCGGCGAGGTCGGCCAGGCCGGTCATGGTCAGCGCCGCGGCGACGGCCGACTCGTCGTCGGAGGACCACTGCCGGTACCACGTCTGGTGCGGATGCCGGCCCCTGGCGACCAGGTCGGCCACGGTGAGCCCCTCGGGGGCCGAGGGCGCCTGCGGCAGCACGCCGAGGATCTTGGCGACCTCGCGGGTGGGGATGGCGTCGATGCGCTTGCCGTCCAGCAGCACCTGGCCGCCCTGGGGCTTGAGCAGGCGGCCGAGCGCGCGCAGCAGGGTGGACTTGCCGCAGCCGTTCGGGCCGATGATGGTGGTCACCGTGCCCGCCTCGACGCCCAGGTCGAGGCCGTCCACGATGGTCCGGTCGCCGTAGCCGAGCTTGACGCCCGCGGCCTGCAGCCTCATTTGCGTGCCCTCCAGATCAGGTGGATCAGGTACGGTGCGCCCAGCACGGCCGTGACGATGCCGACGGGCAGCTCGATCGGGGAGAAGACGGTCCGGGCGATCAGGTCGGCGCCCGCGGTGAGCACGGCCCCGGTGACCGCCGAGCACAGCAGCGGCGGCCGGGCCGAGCGGGTCAGCCGGAGCGCGATCTGCGGCGCGGCCAGGGCCACGAACGCGATCGGCCCGGCCGAGGCGGTGGCCACCGCCGCCAGCAGCACGGCGGCCAGGATCAGCAGGGCGCGGGCCGCGTTCACGCGCACGCCGAGGGCGGTGACCACGTCGTCGCCGAAGCGCAGCGCGTCGAGCGAGCGGGTGCCGAGCAGGGTGGCCGGGACGAGCACCGCCAGCGCGAGCGCCACGGGCACGACGTGCTCCCAGCCGCGGCCGTTGAGCGAGCCGCTGATCCAGACCATGGCCTGACCGGTGTCGTTGACGTCGCCGACGGTCAGCAGCCAGAACTTCACGTTCGTGAACACGGCGGCCACGCCGATGCCGACCAGGACCAGGCGGTAGCCGTCCAGGCCGCGCCGCCAGGCCAGGCCGTAGACGACGGACGCGCCGAGCAGGCCGCCGAGCAGGGCGAGCGCGGGGATGCCCAGGTCGGCCAGCAGGCCGCTGGTGCCGCCGTAGACGCTGCCGCTGGCCACCACGCCGGCCACGACGGTGACCGAGGCGCCGGTCGTGACGCCGAGGATCTCGGGGCTGGCCAGCGGGTTGCGGGCAATGGACTGGATGATCGCGCCGGACAGCGCGAGCGCGGCGCCGACCAGGGCGCCGGTCAGGGCGCGCGGCAGGCGCAGCTCCATGATGACGAAGTGGGCCGGGCTGTTGACGTCGAAGGTGCCCTGGAGCACCTCCGCCAGGCTCATCGGGAGGTCGCCGATGCGCATGTTCAGCGCCATGAGCACGACCAGGAGCGCCAGGCCGGTCACGCCGACGGCGACGGCGCGCGGGCGCAGCCGCCAGGACAGGGCGCCGAGGCGCAGGGGGAGCGCGGTCATAGCCGTACCGGCTTTCTGCGGCGGACCAGGGCGACGAAGAAGGGCGCGCCGATCAGCGCGAGGACCACGCCGACCTCCAGCTCGCCCGGAGGGGCGACCACGCGGCCGATCACGTCGGCGACCAGCAGCAACGCCGCTCCGACCAGCCCCGAGTACGGCAGCAGCCACCGGTGGTCGGTGCCCGACAGCGACCGGGCCAGGTGCGGCACGATCAGGCCCACGAACGCCAGCGAGCCGCAGGCCGCCACCGCCGCGCCCGACAGCAGGGTGACGGCGGCGACGCCGACCGTCCTGGTCAGGGCGATGTTCTGGCCGAGCGAGCGGGCGACGTCCTCACCGAGCGACAGGGCGTTCAGGCCCGGGGCGTTGACCAGGGCGAGCAGCAGGCCGGCGAGGATGAACGGGAGCACCTGCCAGACCACGTCCGGGCCCCTGGCGGCGATCGAGCCGGACTGCCAGAAGCGGAAGACGTCCATGGCCTGCTCGTCGAGGAGCACGATGGCCGAGGTCATGGCGTACAGCAGGGCGCTGACCGCGGTGCCGGCCAGGGCCAGCGTGACCGGGGTGGGGCCGCCCCTGCCGCCCGTCATGCCGAGCGCGAACACCGCCACGCTGGCCACCAGCGCGCCCGCCAGGCCGAACCAGATGTAGGCGAGCAGGCTGGAGGCGCCGAGCAGGATGATCGAGGCCACCATGGCGAACGCCGCGCCCTGCGTGACGCCCAGCAGGCCGGGGTCGGCCAGCGGGTTGCGCGTGTGGCCCTGCATGAGGGCGCCCGCGACGCCGAGCGCGATCCCGGCCAGCACCCCGAGCACGGTACGCGGCACGCGCAGCGAGCGGATGATGATGTCGTTCTCGCTGCCCGTGGGCGCGGTGAGAGCCTGCCAGGCGTCGCCCGGCGGTACGGACTTCGAGCCGACCGTGATGCTCAGCACCACCCCGGCCGCGACGGCGGCGAGGAGGAGGAGCAGGAGGACGAGCCGCCGGCGCCGGATGCCGTGGAGGCGGGGCGCGAGCGCGGTCACCAGTTTCCTCCCCTTGTTTGCCCGATCGTGGTGAAGTATGCCAGGTTAGGCAGGGCTAACCTAATTTAGGTTCGCCTTACTTCAAGAAAGGGTTCCGATGAGAGCGTGGCGGGTGCTGGCCGGTGTGCTGCTGGTGGCGGGGGTGGCCGCGTGCGGCTCGACGGAGCCGGCGGCCACGCCGTCGGCCGACCCGGCGGCCAGGACGATCGAGCACGCGATGGGCTCGACCAAGATCTCCGGGCAGCCCAAGCGGGTCGTCGCGCTCGACCAGAGCTTCGTGGACGCGGTGCTCACGCTGGAGACCCCCGTGATCGGCTACACCACCTACCGGTCGATCGACACCAAGCTGCCCGACTACCTCGGCCCGCTCGTCGCCCGGTACGGCAAGGAGGCGACCCCGGTCGGCACCCTGGAACAGCCCAGCCTGGAGAAGATCGCCGCGCTCAAGCCCGACCTGATCGTCTCGGCCAAGGTCCGGCACGAGGCCCTGTACGACAAGCTGTCCAAGATCGCGCCGACGGTATTCAGCGAGACGACCGGCGCCATCTGGAAGGAGAACCTGCGCCTCATGGGCCGCGCCCTGGGCAAGGAGGACCTGGCCGACTCCCGGATCAAGGCGTTCGAGCAGCGCGCGGCCACGATCGGGGCCGCGATCAAGGAGAAGGCGGGCGGGAAGCTGCCGACCGTCTCGATCGTGCGCTTCGCCGGTGAGCCCACCGTCCGGCTCTACGTCGAGAAGTCGTACTCCGGGGTGGTGCTGAAGGACGTCGGCTTCCCCCGTCCCGAGGGCCAGCCGACCAAGGACGACGCCATCGCCGTGGACGTCAGCCAGGAGCGCATCGCCGACCTCGACGCCGACCACATCTTCGTGGCCACCTACCCGGACCCGGCCAGCGACGGCCCCAAGGAGAAGTTCGTCGGCAACCCGCTGTGGGGCCGGCTCAAGGGGGACAAGCACGAGGTCAGCGACCTGACCTGGATGAGCGCCGTGGGCGTCCAGGGCGCCCACGCCATCCTGGACGACCTGGCCAAGACCTTCTCGGTCGACCCCGCCAAGGCCGCCTAGGCTCCGGCGCTCAGCGCGGCAGGAACGTCCGCAGGTCGGCCAGGTGGGGTTGGAGGTCGAGCCCCTGGCCGGCCAGCCATTCCGGGTTGTCGTAGGTGCCCTTGTAGCGGTCGCCGCGGTCGCAGATCAGGGTGACGACGCTGCCCTGGACGCCCGATTCGCGCATCTCCCTGACTAGCTCGACGCACGCGGCCATGTTCGTCCCCGTGGAGCCGCCGACGTCCAGGCCGGTGACCTCGCGGGTCCAGTGCATGGCGGCGATCGAGCGGGCGTCGGGGACGGCGATCATGCGGTCGATCACGCTGGGCAGGAACGACGGCTCCACCCGGGGACGCCCGATGCCCTCGATCCGCGACCCCGAGGCCGTCACCGCAGGGTCGCCGGAGACCCAGCCCGGGTAGAACGCCGAGCCCTCCGGGTCGACCACGGCCAGGCGGGTGGGGTGGCGGCGGTAGCGGATGTAGCGGCCGATCGTGGACGACGTGCCGCCGGTGCCGGCGCCCACGACGATCCAGGCGGGCTCGGGGTGCGGCTCCATGGACATCTGGGAATAGATCGACTCGGCGATGTTGTTGTTGCCACGCCAGTCGGTCGCGCGCTCGGCGTAGGTGAACTGGTCCATGAAGTGGCCCCCGGTCTCGGCGGCCAGCCGGTGAGATTCGTCATAGATCGCCCCGGGGTCGGCGACGAGGTGACATTTCCCGCCGTAGAACTCGATGAGGTGGCACTTCTCGGGCGACGTGGACGCGGGCATGACGGCGATGAACGGCAGGCCGAGCAGCCGGGCGAAATACGCCTCGCTGACTGCGGTCGAGCCGCTGGACGCCTCCACGATCGTGGTGGCCGGGCCGATCCAGCCGTTGGCGAGGCCGTACAGGAACAGGGACCGTGCGAGCCGGTGCTTGAGTGAACCGGTCGGGTGCACCGATTCGTCTTTCAGGTAGAGGTTTACGCCCCAGTGCGAGGGAAGCGGAAAGACGTGCAGGTGAGTGTCACAACTTCGGTTGGCGTCGGCCTCCACCTTGCGGATGGCCTCCGCCACCCACCGACGTGTCCCCGTGTCGTGACGGTCCACAGATTCCATGTCCATACGCTATCCCCTGTGACTCTGACCACTATTCCTACGAAATTGGGTGGGTAGTGTTATGATAATGAGACTTGTCCGGCCGTGGACGTGACCACGCACGCCGCGAGCAGATGGACGACAAACCCCTTCTGACCTATGCGGACTCTCCTAACGCGTCCCTTACCTGGGAGTTGCGAGGATGAGGAATGCTGTCAGGCGGCTTGTGCCGAACGGGGGATAGCGCAAGGGGGAATGAATTGATCACTATGACCGATGAGCAGCGTCAGGACTGGTTCGAGCGCGATGTCGTGCCCGTGACGTCGCAGCTGTTCGCTTCCGCCATGCGCCTGACCCGTAACGCCGCCGATGCCGAGGACCTGGTGCAGGAGACGGTCGCCAAGGCGTACACGTCCTATCACCAGTTCCGTGAGGGCACCAACCTCAAGGCGTGGCTGCACCGCATCCTCACCAACAACTTCATCAACGACTACCGCAAGAAGCAGCGCTCGCCGAAGTTGTCGGCCGCCGAGGACATCGAGGACTGGCAGCTGCACGCCGCCGAGTCCCACACCTCGACGGGCCTGCGCTCGGCCGAGACCGAGGCGCTCGACCGGCTGCCCGACAGCGTCGTGATGAACGCCCTGCGCTCCCTGCCCGAGGACTTCCGCGTGGCCGTCTACCTGGCCGACGTCGAGGGGTTCGCGTACAAGGAGATCGCCGAGCGCATGGGGACGCCCATCGGCACCGTGATGTCCCGTCTGCACCGTGGCCGCCGCCAGCTCCGCGGCATGCTGGAGGACTACGCGCGGGAGGAGGGCGCCGTGCGCCTTCCCGCCCCCCGCGCCGCCGCCTAGGGAGAGTCCAGGGACAGGCGAAGGCGGACGCGTAACAGGCCGCCTTCGTCGCGCAGCTGCACCCGGTCGCAGAGCTGCCGGCTGATCCAGAGCCCGTACCCCCGCGGGGACTCGGGCTCCGGCGGTATGTAGCCCGGCAAGGGGTCGTCGAGCGCCCCGCCGGGATCGGCGATCTCGCAGACGAGGTCGCGCTCCTCCACCCACATCGTGATCGTGCCGAACCCGGCGCCGTGCTCGACGCAGTTCGCGGCGATCTCCGAGACGCTGAGCACCAGCGAGGAGATGAGGTTGCGGTCCATGCCGGCCGTCCTGGCGTAGTCGCCGACGGTCTGGCGCAGGCGCTTGAGCTCGCGGGCCGTGAACCGCACCAGGCAGGCCCCGGGGCCCGGCTCCGGGAAGGGCGCGTCGTCGCCGTCGAGCACCAGCTCGTGGGGCTGCACGAACCGCCCGCTGGCCGCCTCACCCCCCGCCCCCAGCACCAGGGGATGGACGACCGGGGTGAGCTCGCGGACGGGCTCGGGTACGTCGCGCAGGTCGTACAGGCACAACATGACGGACGGGGCCGCGGCCAGGGCGGCGTTGACGACCGAGTCGTAGCGGATGAGGTCCTGGATCCGCGGCTCGCTGAGATCGGTCCAGACGGGCTCGCCGACGACCAGGGTGGGCCGGCCGCGCGTGTACTCGTGGTAGGCGGCCAGCATCCGGTGGGGATGGCCGTACCAGGCGCCGGCCGGGCGGCTGTCGATGCGCCGCGCGTCGCCGTCGAGGGCCTCCGCCAGCAGCGCCAGCCGGTCGGGACGGGTGACGACCAGCACGCGCCGGTCTTCGTCCAGCGCGGTGCGCACGCGCGGCACGACGAGGTCGAGGAAGGCCCGATCGGAGTCGTACGGTACCGCGACGTGCTTCAGCGACTGTGCCCGCTCACGGCGCACGGCCGAAACGTAACAAGGGCGGCCCGGCCGCGCAACGGCGGAAGCCGACCAATAACGTCGAACGGCCTGCGCGTGACTCCCCGGAGTTTGATGATTACTCCATGTCTTGGACGGCTGATGCCCGTTGCTGGGTACATCTGTTGTGTACGGAAACGTCGGCAGGGGGTGGCGTGTGACCGAAGCCCGCGCGGCGGCGGAGAAACTCCAGGCGGAGCTGCACGGGCTGGGAGTCACCAGCGCGTACGAGGTGGGGGACGGAGCGACCATCTCGGTCTGGATAGGTCTCGTCGTGCACTACAGGGACGGTTTTTACCGTTGGCAGGAAGGTCTGGTTAAACGTCGTCATCTGGGTACGGATCCGGTTGGATGTGCCATGCGCGTGGCGCGCCGCTACAAGGAGCTGCACGCGGATATCCCACTCTGGTGGGACGACCTGGCCAGGGAACTACGGGGGAGACCGGTCCAGGACTATCCGTAAGGCCCCCGCGTGCGGTGTTTCGGGGGAAAACATGCGCATTTGGGCTTTGCCATTCGTCCTGATCGTTCTCGTGGGCTGCGCCGCCCAGCCGGTGCCGCGCCGACATTCCGCCATGATCCGGCCACAGGTCAGTCCTGAGGTCCTGGCCAAGCGGCTGATCGCGCAGCAGGCCGACTGGCCGCGCAGCCGCCGGTTCGACTGCGGCAAGATCAAGTGTGTGGCCCTGACCTTCGACGACGGTCCAGGGCCCTACACCGGCAAGCTGCTCGACCTGTTGCGCCAGCGCCACGTCAGGGCCACGTTCTTCGTGCTGGGGGAGATGGTGGCCGCCGACAGCGGCGGCCGGATCACCCGTCGCATCGTGGACGAGGGCCACGAGATCGGCAACCATTCCTGGTCCCACCCGTCGCTGACCGGCCTGTCCCGCGAGGGGGTGCGCAACGAGCTGGGGCACACCGACGAGCTCGTCCACCGGCTGACCGGGGTCAAGATGCGGGTGATGCGCCCGCCGTACGGCAGCACCGACGACGCCGTCGCCGCCGAGACCCGCCGCGAGGGCCTGGCCCAGATCCTGTGGGACGTCGACACCCTCGACTGGCTGCACCGCGAGCCCGCCGCCGTGGTCAGGCGGGCCGACACCGCCAAGGCCGGGTCGATCGTGCTCATGCACGACATCCACCCCACCACGGTCGAGGCCGTGCCGAAGGTGATCGACACCCTCGCCAAGAAGGGCTACACGTTCGTCACGATCTCGGAACTGTACGGCCGCCCGCCCACGCCGGGCCGCACGTACACCGCACGGTGAGCGGCATGGCACCCTTGGGCCATGGCTTTCACCGGCTTCCCCGACGAGGCGTTCATCTTCTACGAGGGCCTTGAGGCGGACAACTCCAAGCACTACTTCACCCGCCACAAGCACCTCTACGAGGACGCGGTCCGCGCGCCCATGACGGAGCTCACTGACGAGCTGGCCGCCGAGTTCGGCCCGGCCCAGCTCTTCCGGCCCTACCGGGACGTGCGCTTCTCCAAGGACAAGACGCCGTACAAGACCCATCAGGGCGCATTCGTCGATCTGATGCCCGGCATCGGCTACTACGTCGAGATCAGCGCCGCCGGCCTGTACGTCGCCGGCGGCCGCTACACCCAGGCCTCCGACCAGATCGCCCGCTACCGCGCGGCCGTGGACGAGGATGTCACCGGCAAGCCGCTGGAGTCGATCGTCGCCCGGCTCGCCGACGCCGGCTACACGATCGGCGGCGACCGGCTGAAGACCAGGCCGCGCGGCTTCGAGGAGGACCATCCGCGCATCGAGCTGCTGCGCCACAGGTCCCTGTTCGCGGGCGTGCGCCACGAGCCGGAGCCGTGGGTGCACACGGCCGAGGTGCGCGGGCGCGTCGAGCGGGCCTGGCGCGACTTCGCCGCGCTGATCGACTGGCAGTGCGCGCACGTCAGGGGCAGCGAGCTGCCGCGCCGCTGAGCGTCACCGCTGGCCCGTCGTGACCTGGTCGCCCTTCAGGATGCGGTCGACCGTCTGCCCGGCCGCCGAGCTGGCCGCCGTCGTGCCCACGGCCAGCGCCAGGGCCAGGGTCGGCGCGGCCAGGCTGCGCACGCTGCGCAGGTTGCGCACCCTGGCCCACGGCTCGCCGGCCAGGTGCATGATCCGCCACTCCCAGAACAGCCCGAGCCCGACGCAGACCATCATCACCTGTCCCACCACGATGGCCACGACCTGCGCCTTGTCGAGGGCGCCGATGTCCGGCTCGACCAGCGTCGACAGGTAACCGGCCAGGCTGGTCAGCAGGGCCGCGACGGCCAGGTGCAGCGCCTTGGTCATCGGCTGGGTGCCCCGGACGCACGGGTAGAAGTAGCCGAACAGGAAGCCGAACGCGGGCAGGGTGAGCAGGTAGCGGCCGTCGAAGAGGAAGCTGGTCAGGTCCGCGCCCTCCGGCCGGCCGTAGACCAGCGCGAAGGGCAGGCTCAGCAGCAGGCTGACGGTGAACGCCGACACGCCGCTGTGCCAGGGCGTGCAGCCGGCCGCCGTGGCGAAGGCGGTCTCGGGATGGCGGCCGTGCTCGCGCAGCGCCGACTCCAGAGCCTGCCGCCGCTGGTCGAACTCGGCCATCGACATGTCCGCGGCCAGCCTGGTCCGTCCGGCGCGGTAGAGCTCCTGCTCGGCGAGCAGCAGCAGGCGCCGGTGCAGGGCCGCGCGGACGAACTGCCGGTGCTCCTCCTGCGTGTCCGGCTCCACGACGGACGCGGGCGGCCCGGCGAGCAGCCAGCGCGCGGTCAGCCAGGCCACGAGCGAGGTGATCGCCAGCAGCGGCAGCGGCACGTCGATGTCGGCCAGCGTCGTGCTGCCGCCGGGCGTGATGTAGAGCACCATCAGCACGACGACCATCGTCGACTCGGCGGCCGGGTCGCGCACGGCCGCCACCCGGCAGCCCAGCCGCCACAGCCGCAGCACCAGCATCACGAACCCGAGCAGCAGCAGCCCGAGCACCCCGCGGACCAGCGGGTCCAGCGGCAGGCTGCCGATCGTCGGGACGGCCGCGCGGGGCACGGCCAGGCTCCACGACCCCGCGTCCAGCCATTCCGTGGGCCAGCCCTGCACGAGCAGGCTCACCACGACCGCACCCACCACCGCGCTCCGGCTCCACCGCCTGGTCGCCACGGTCACCGCCGCCACGGGGATCATCGCCCAGCTCAGCGCCAGCAGCAGCCGGACGCTGTCGGGCGGGTACACGCCGTCCAGCAGCGCCCGCAGCCACAGGGCCAGCGCCAGCAGCCCGACCGCGGCCTCTGCCCACAGCGCGGCCAGGCGGACGACCACCGGCCTGACCCCGAGGTCCACGCTGAAGCCGACCGCCGCGCCCGCCGCCGCCAGGGCCGCGACGGCTCCGCCGGTCAGCAGCACGCGTCCGGGGAGCTGGCCGTGCAGCCACGACCAGCTCAGCATGCCGATCCCGACCAGCAGGCCGAGCCCGGTCACCGTGAGCAGGTCCCGGCCGGTCCACGGCGGGCTCGTGGGCAGCACCCGTCCGGCGTGCCGCAGGGCCATCACCGGCACGGCGACGAACAGGATCACGTACCCGACCGGCGACCACTCCGCGGCGACCAGCGGGATGAGCAGGGCCGGCGCGGCGATGGCCAGGCCGACGACCAGCTCCCTGTTGGGCACCCGCTGCCACCACCGCCGGCCGAGCGAGCGCACCAGGAACACCGCCAGCGCGCACGCCGTGAGCACGCCGAGCGCGGTGGCCCAGGAGAAGTCGTCCTCCTCGGCGACGTCGGGGAAGCCGTAGGAGCCGGGGGCCAGCGTCAGGCTCACCGGGTAGGCGCCGACGGAGAACCGCAGCAGGCCGCGCTCCTGCCGTTCCGGCTGGATGCCCTCGACGCGCAGCACGGTCCACTCGCCGGGCAGCACGGTGACCACGCGCTCCACGACGATCAGCGGGAGCGCGGTCGGCGAGGCGAAGTCGAGCCGGAGCAGCCCGTCGACCCTGACCTGGCGCAGCAGCGTCACCGTGAACTCGGCCGTGACGTGCCCCGGCGAGGAGACGATGAGCGGCGCGAGCCGGGTGGTGGGCGCCAGGCTCTGGCCGTCCGCCTTGAGCGCGCCGAACCCGGAGTCGGTCACCTGCGGCAGCGTGCCGGGGAAGCCGCCGCCCTGGCGCAGCGCCTCGGCCAGCGGGTCGTCGGGACGCAGGTCCAGGCGGTGCCTGACGGTGATCCTGACCTGGCGCTGCCGGGGGTCGATCCGCCCCTCGGGGACGGCGTCGAGGTCGGCCGCGCGGGCCCGGGCGACCGAGACCTCGGTGGCCGCCGTACGGGCCCATCCGGCGGCCGGGTCGGCGCGGGCGGCGGCGGCCGCCCACGGGTTGGTCACGACGGTGCTCTTGGGCCTGTCGGACCCGGTCACGGGCCTGGCTGCGATGGTGCACCAAACAATCGCCCCGAACGACACCAGAGCCAGCCCGAATGAAAGTGCCATCCGGAGCTTTCCCACAATTGGGATGATTCTCCGGCATGCCGAAATGTTCTATGGCATAGGGTCACGGTGTTATCACAGATGGTCTCATGACCACGTTTCTTTACACCGTGACCCGGGAGAGGCGTTCCATCGCGCGTGCTCGGGCCGCCCGTTGACAGGCCCCTCTGACACGGAAACCGCGTGCCACCGGAAAAGGTGACACGCGGCCGTGTGCGGAGAGAACGAATCAGGCGCGCTTGGCGCGGGCGGCGGCGCGGCCGCGGGCGGCGGCGTCGAGCACGACCTTGCGGATGCGGACCGCGTCGGGCGTGATCTCCACGCACTCGTCCTCGCGGATGAACTCCAGCGCCTGCTCCAGCGAGAGCGTCCGCGGCGGGATGACCTTCTCGGTCTCCTCGCTCGTGGACGAGCGCATGTTCGTGAGCTTCTTCTCCTTGGTGATGTTCACGTCCATGTCGTCGGAACGCGAGTTCTCACCGATGATCATGCCCTCGTAGACCTCGGTGGTCGGCGAGACGAACAGCGTGCCGCGCTCCTGGAGGTTGAGCATGGCGAACGCGGTCACCGGGCCCGACCGGTCGGCCACCAGCGAGCCGTTGTTGCGGGTGCGCAGCTCGCCGAACCACGGCTCGTAGGAGTCGAAGACGTGGTGGACCAGGCCGGTGCCGCGGGTCTCGGTCAGGAACTCGGTGCGGAAGCCGATCAGGCCGCGGGCCGGGACCACGAACTCCATGCGGATCCAGCCGGTGCCGTGGTTGGTCATGTGCTCCATGCGGCCCTTGCGGACGGCCAGCAGCTGGGTGACCGCGCCGAGGTACTCCTCCGGGCAGTCGACCGTCAGGCGCTCGACCGGCTCGTGCACCTTGCCGTCGATGGTCTTGGTGACCACCTGCGGCTTGCCGACGGTCAGCTCGTAGCCCTCGCGGCGCATCTGCTCGACGAGGATGGCCAGCGCCAGCTCACCACGGCCCTGCACCTCCCAGGCGTCGGGACGGTCGGTGGGCAGCACGCGCAGCGACACGTTGCCGACCAGCTCCTTGTCGAGCCGGTCCTTGACCATGCGGGCGGTGACCTTCGAGCCCTTGACCTTGCCGACCAGCGGCGAGGTGTTGGTGCCGATCGTCATCGAGATCGCCGGCTCGTCGACCGTGATCAGCGGCAGCGGGCGCGGGTCCTCCGGGTCGGCCAGCGTCTCGCCGATCATGATCTCCGGGATGCCCGCGATGGCGATGATGTCGCCGGGGCCGGCCTCCTCGGCCGGCTTGCGCTCCAGCGCCTCGGTCATCAGCAGCTCGGTGATCTTCACCTTCTGGATCGTGCCGTCGGTGCGGCACCAGGCGACCTGCTGGCCCTTGCGCATGACGCCCTGGTGGATCCGGCACAGCGCGATGCGGCCCAGGTAGGAGGAGGCGTCGAGGTTGGTGACGTGCGCCTGCAGCGGGGCGCTGGGGTCGTACGTGGGCGCCGGGATCGTCGACTTGATGATGTCGAACAGCGGCTCCAGGTCCTCCGAGTCGGGCATGCCGCCGTCGTCGGGACGGTTCATGGAGGCGCG
The DNA here is from genome assembly GCF_053596515.1 of Nonomuraea sp. NPDC001684. Lineage (NCBI taxonomy): Bacteria > Bacillati > Actinomycetota > Actinomycetes > Streptosporangiales > Streptosporangiaceae > Nonomuraea > Nonomuraea sp. NPDC001684. Next base: position 18,295 of record NZ_JBSFGJ010000042.1, on the reverse strand, counting down.
GCCGGCCTTGGCCGAGGCGTAGACGATCGGGAAGTCGATCTGCTCCTCGGTGGCGTCGAGGTCCATGAAGAGCTCGTAGACCTCGTCGACGACCTCCTTGATGCGGGCGTCGGGGCGGTCGACCTTGTTGATGCACAGGATGACCGGCATCTTGGCGGCGAACGCCTTGCGCAGCACGAACCGGGTCTGCGGCAGCGGGCCCTCGGAGGCGTCGACCAGCAGCACCACACCGTCGACCATGGAAAGGCCGCGCTCGACCTCGCCGCCGAAGTCGGCGTGGCCCGGGGTGTCGATGATGTTCAGGGTCATGCCGCCGTGCTGGACGGCGGTGTTCTTGGCGAGAATGGTGATGCCCTTCTCGCGCTCCAGGTCGTTGGAGTCCATGACCCGGTCGTCGACGTCCTGGTTCGCGCGGAAGGCCCCGGACTGCCAGAGCATGGCGTCGACCAGTGTGGTCTTGCCATGGTCGACGTGCGCGATGATCGCGATGTTCCGCAGGTCGTCGCGGCTGTTCAAAGGCATGATGACTTCTCGCTCTGTGTCGTGGGGGCGGCCGCGCGAAGTCGCGACCCACCAAGTCTAGTTGATCCCCTCTCGTGACAAGAGCGGGACAAGGCGTCTGCGGCGCTGTAGGGGTGAACGCATCGGCCGGCGCGTCTGATTCCCGGCGTCCCGCATGGATCACGGGCGGCGGGGCGATGAGCAACCGTGAGGGACGAAGGGCCGGCGCTGCTCGCCGCGTGCGGGCGGTTCGCGCTGCTCCTGGGGTTGCCGGCCTCCTTCCTGCTGCGAGGCCGCACGTGAGGCGGGCGGCCGCCCCGCCTGCGCCTGAACGTGCCCGCCGACCGGCTCGCCCCCCTCGCCGAGCTGTACGAGCGCGAGCCGGGACGTACATAGCAGGTTGCACATTTGTGTGCATGGCAGGAGCCGTCGCGGTCCCTACATTGTCGTCATGACGTGGACAGAGCTGGTTATGGGCTCGGCACCGAGCAAGGGCGACCAGCCGGCGGTGAGCGACGTCAGGACCGGCGAGGTGCTGTCGTACGCGCAGTTCGCCAGGCGGGTCACCCGCGCGGCGGGCGGGCTGCGGCGCGACGGGCTGGCCTACGGCGACCGCGTCCTCATCGACCTGCCGCTCGGGGCGTCGCTGGTGGTGGCGGTCCACGCGGTGGCCTGGGCGGGCGGCGTCGCCGTGCTGGGCGGCCCTGGCCCGGTCCGCATGGTGATCACCCGCGGCCCCCGCGAGCCCGGCGGCCCCGCCGCGGACCGGGTCTACGCCTTCCGTCCCTCACCCGGCGCGCTGCCGTTCGCCGGGCTGCTCAACGCGAGCCCGCTGGAGTTCGGCCCGCTGGCGGGCGCGGCGCTGGCGCCGGGCGGCGGCCGCGTGCTCGACCACGACGAGCTCGCCGCCGACCTGCGCAACCTGGCCGCCCGCCTGGTGGTCGGCAAGGACGACGTGGTCGTCAACGCGGCCGGCGACCTGCTCAAGGGGCTGCGGGTGCTCGACCTGGCCCTGATGTCCGGCGCCCACGTCGTGATCGCCGCCAACGAGCCGACCGTCATCGGCTGCCGGGTGCTGGCCGCCGAGCGCAGGGCCACCATGGTCGTGGCGCCGTACGACGTCGCCAGGCGGCTGCTGGGAAACCCCATTCTGCGCGTTGTGGACGAAAGGGCGATCGTCAGCTCGCTTGGCCTGTGAAAAGTGCGACACTGTGGAAGAGTGTGATCCTTCGGCGACGCAGGGTGAACACATGCCAGAGGCCCCCCGGCACAATCTTCCAGCAGAGCCCAATCGGTTCGTGGGCCGCGAACGCGACCTCGACGACCTGCGCGGGCTGTTCGGCGAGACGCGCGTGGTCACGTTGTGCGGCGTCGGCGGCATCGGCAAGACCCGGCTGGCCCTGCGGGTGGCCGCCGGGCTGGTGGGCGGCTATCCGGGCGGGGTGTGGCTGGTCGAGCTGGCCAGGGTCAGCCGTCCGGAGCAGATCGTCCAGGAGATCGCCCGGGCGCTGCGGGTGCGCGAGGAGAGCGGGCGCCCGCTGCTCGACACCGTCACCGCCCGGCTGCGCGAGCTGCGCTGCCTGCTGCTGCTCGACAACTGCGAGCACCTGGTCGACGGGTGCGCCGAGCTGGCCGCCGAGCTGGTCGCCTGCTGCCCCCGGCTGAGCATCCTGGCCACCAGCCGGGAGCCGCTGCGCATCGCCAGCGAGCTGATCTGGCGGGTGCCGCCGCTCGACCTGCCCGAGATGGGGTACGCCGACGCCGAGTCGGTGCAGCTGTTCATGGACCGGGCCGCCGCCGGCGGCACCCGGCTCGGCCCCGACAGCCTGCCCGACGTGGTCCGCCTGTGCCAGGCGCTCGACGGGCTGCCCCTGGCCCTGGAGCTGGCGGCGGCCCGTACGAGCCTGCTCAGCCCTGGGCAGATCGCCGACCGGCTCGACGACCGTTTCTCGCTGCTGACCACGGGCGGCCGTACCGCTCCTGCGCGGCAGCGCACGCTGCTGGCCACCGTCGACTGGAGCTACGACCTGCTGTCGGCCAAGGAGCAGGTGCTGCTGCGCCGGCTGTCGGTCTTCGCCCGCGACTTCGACCTCGACCTGGCCGAGCAGGTCTGCGCCGAGCGGCCCATCGCCCGGGACGAGATCGTCGACCTCCTCGGCGGCCTGGTCGACAAGTCCCTCGTGCTGTGCGACGAGGAGCGCAGGCGCTACCGCATGCTGGAGACGATCAAGCGGTACGCGATGAAGCGGCTGGAGCGGGCCGGCGAGCGCGAGGACGTCCGCGAGCGGCACCTCACCGTCCTGTGCGACCTGCAGGAACGCCACTTCACGACCGAGATGGTCCGGCCGGGCGTGCCCTGGCCGGAGCGACTGGAGTGCCTGACGGCCAGCAAGCAGCTCCTCGACGACCAGCGGGCCGCCCTCGACTGGGCCGCCGAGTCCGGCAACGCGCGGCTGGGCCTGCGCCTGTGCGCCGCCAGCACCGCCCTGCTGCCCATCTCCGGCAACCTGACCGAGATCGTCGGCTGGATCGAGCGGCTGCTCTCGCTCGACCTCGAACCCGTGCCCGACGGGCAGGTCGCGCAGGGCAAGGCGTACCTCGCCTACGGGCTGGAGGCCCGCGACGAGCTCAGCCGGTCGCTGGAGGTGGCCACGGAGAGCCTGGCGGGGCTGGGCGAGGAGAACGTGTTCACCCGCTGCGTCATGCACAGCCTGGTGGTCGTCGTCCTGCTCCGCATGGGCCGCATCGACGAGGCGCTGCACCACGCCGAGCGCGGCCTGGCCGAGGCCACCGAGTCGGGCGACGCCTGGAACCAGGCGGCGGGGCTGGCCGGGCTGTCGGCGGTGGCGCTGACCAGGGGCCGGCTGCGCGAGGCCCAGCGGCTGGGCGACGAGGCCCTGGCACGGGCGCGCGAGCACGGCCACCGCTGGCTCATGGCCAGGATGGCCGCCCAGCTCGGCGCCGTGGCCGAGGCCCGCGGCGACCTGGAGACCGCCAAGTCCCGCTACGAGCTGGCCGTCCCGTGGTTGTGCGAGCTGGGCAGCGACTCGGACCTGGCGCGCTGCCTGGCCAGGGTGGGCCGGGTCGCGGCCATGCTGGGCGAGTTCGCCGCGGCCAGGGAGCGGCTGGCCGACAGCCTCGCGCTGAGCCGGCAGACCGGCCAGCGGCAGGGGGTGGCCCGGTGCCTGGCCGGCCTGTCGGTGCTGGCCGAGCACGAGGGCGACCTCGACGGCGCGGTGCTGGCCGCCGCCGCCGCGGCCACGCTGCGCGAGTCGATCGGCCAGCACTCGGCCACGATCCGGATCGAGGAGCTGCTCTCGCGCGCCCGCGCCAAGCTCGGCGAGGGCCGCACGGCCTCCCTGTGGTCGCGCGGCCGGGCGATGAGCCCCGACGCCGCCGCCCGCCAGGTGCTGGCGGGGGAGCGGCCCGCGGCGCCGCCGCCCGCGCCGGCCGAGCCGGTCAGGCACTCGCTGCTGACCGTGCGCGAGCTGGAGATCGCCGGCCTGCTCACCCGCGGCCTGTCCAACCGGGCCATCGCCGAGGAGCTGGTGATCAGCCCGGCCACGGTCGCCCGGCACATCGCCAACATCATGGAGAAGCTGGGGTACACCTCGCGCGCGCAGATCGCGGTGTGGGCCGCCGAGCACCCCAGCGCTTCTGCATAGGGATCTGCATATTCCGCCCCATGTAGGCACGTGACCCCCTCCCTACCGTGGACGCCATGGATGAGCACATCGTCATGGTGGACTCCGGCACGGGCGTGGAGCTCACCGAGAAGCAACTGGACGAGCGGTCGGCGATCGCGACCGCCCAGTTGCGGCGCAGAGGGGTGCGCGCGGGCGACACGGTGCTCGTCTGCCTGCCCGTGGGGCCCGACCTGCTGGTGGCGGCGGACGCGGTGATGGCGGCGGGCGGCGTCGTCTGGCCGGTGCCCGCCGACCTCGACCGTGCCGGGCTGGGCGAGCGCATCCGGGCCAGCGGCGCCCGGGTGATGATCTCCGACGTGCCGGAGGCGGTGGAGGCGGCCGAGGAGTCGCGGGTGCGGATCGTGATGAGCGTGGCCGAGCTGGGCGGGCGGCATCCGTATCCGCGCAGTCGCGGACAGTCCACGGAAAGTGATCGCACGCGGTCGGCCGGAGGTGGAGACTGAGCGCACCTGTGATCCTCCGCTGACCCTGGGCACCGACATGACTCCGCCAATTCCGCACAACCTGCCCGCAGAGCCCAACCGTTTCGTCGGCCGCGGGCGCGACCTGACCGAGCTGAGCACGCTGGTCCACGACGAACGCGTGGTCACGCTGAGCGGCGTCGGCGGCATCGGCAAGACCCGCCTGTCGCTGCGGGTGGCGGCCAGGGCCGCGCCGGGCTTCGCCGACGGCGTCTGGCTGGTCGAGCTGGCCCGCCTGGCCGACCCCGCGCTGATCGTCAACGAGATGGCCGGGGTGCTCGGCGTCCGCGACGAGGCGCCGGGGCGGCTGCTGGACGGCCTGCGCGTACGGCTGCGCGAGGCCAGGGCGCTGATCGTGCTCGACAACTGCGAGCATCTGGTCGACCGCTGCGCCGAGCTGGTCGCCGGCCTGATCGCCGACTGCCCCCAGCTGCGTTTCCTGCTCACCAGCCGCGAGCCGCTGCGCATCCCCGGCGAGCTGGTCTGGCGGGTGCCGCCGCTGGAACTGCCCGACGACCACCATCCCGACGCCGAGTCCGTGCTGCTGTTCGTCGAGCGGGCGCTGGCGGCGGGGGCACGGTCCGTGACCGGCAGCATGGACGACGTCGTGCGCCTGTGCCGGGCGCTCGACGGCCTGCCGCTGGCGCTGGAGCTGGCCGCGGCCCGCACGAGCCTGATGAGCCCGGGCCGCATCGCCGACCGCATCGGCGACCGGTTCACCCTGCTGACCAGGGGCGACCGTACCGCGCCCGCCCGCCAGCGCACCCTGCTGGCCACCGTCGAGTGGAGCCACGACCTGCTGCGGCCCAAGGAGCGCGTGCTGCTGCGCCGCCTGTCGGTCTTCGCCGGGCTGTTCGACCTGACCGTGGCCGAACGGGTGTGCGCCGACGGCGGCATCGTGCCCAGGGCCGAACTGCTCGACCTGCTCAACGGCCTGGTCGACAAGTCGCTGGTGCTCCACCACGACGGGCGCTACCGCCTGCTGGAGACCATCAGGCAGTACGCCGCCGAGCGGCTGGCCGAGGCGGGCGAGCTGACCCGGCTGCGCGACCGGCACCTGCGGGTGATCTGCGAGGAGATGGAGCACTGTTACCGGGCCGGCACGCTCGACCCGCGCATGCCCTGGTCCGCCCGCGTCCCGCACTTCGTCAGGGGCCGCGCGCTGATGGACGACTGCCGGGCGGCGGTGGAGCGGGCGGTGGAGTCGGCCGACCCGGTGCTCGGGCTGCGCCTGGCCCGCGCCGCCCTGGCCATCCTCGCCGTACGCGGCGAGCTGGGCGAGACCGTCGGCTGGCACCAGCGGCTGCTCGCGCTCGACCTGTCCAGGGTGCCCTCCGACGTGGTCGCCGTGGCCAAGGGCGGCCTGGCGTACGGGCTGGAGATCTGCGACGAGCTGGCCCGCGCCGAGGAGCTGGTCGTGCAGGGGGTGGAGGAGCAGAAGAGGCACCCGTACACCCACTGGCTGGGCGTCACCTACAGCGTGGCGCTGGCCGTGTTCTTCCGCACCGGCCAGAGCGAGAAGGCGCTGCGTTACCTGGAGGAGCTGGAGGCGGCGGCCGCCGCCCACGACGACCTGTTCAACCTGGCCACGGTCCGCATCGCGCAGCTCAACCTGGCGCTGTTCCGCGGCCAGCTCCGCCAGGCCCGCCGGCGCGGCGAACAGGCGCTGGCCCTGGCCAGGGAGGCCGGCCACCACTGGACGCTGGCCAGGGCGCTGACCCACCTGGGCGCGGTGGCCGAGGCGGCGGGCGACCTGGAGGCCGCCATGACCTGCCACACCTCGGCCCTGCCGTTGCTGGAGGACATGGGCAACCGGGTTGAGCTGGCCCGCTGCCAGGCCAAGCTGGGCCGGGTGGCGGCCCGGATGCACGACTATCCGGCCGCCCGGCTGCACCTGGCCGCCAGCCTGGCCCTGAGCACCCGCACCGGCCAGCGCAGGGGCGTGGTGCGGGCGCTGACGGCCATGTCGGCGCTGGCGGCCGAGCAGGACGACCTGGAGGGCGCGGTGCTGGCCGCCGCCGCCGCGACCGCGCTGCGCGAGGCCATCGGCCAGTACGGCGTCCCGGGCCCGGTCCAGGAGCTGCTCACGCGGGCCAGGGCCGGGCTCGGCGAGGGCCGGGTGTCGCTGCTGTGGGCCAAGGGGGCCCGGCAGTCGCCCGACGAGGTCGCCAGGCGCGTGCTCGATCCCGGCCAGGCCGTTCCGGCGGGGCCGTCCGGGCCGCCGCCGGGGGCCTGGCAGGGCGGGCTGACCGGCCGGGAGCTGGAGATCGCCGCGCTGCTCACGGGCGGGCTGAGCAACCGGGCCATCGCGTTGAAGCTGGTGATCAGTCCGGCCACGGTGGCCCGGCACGTCGCCAACATCATGGAGAAGCTGGGCTTCGCCTCCCGGGCCCAGATCGCGGTGTGGGCCACCGGGCACGGCCTGGAAACGGACCACGAATAAGCTGGTATTCATGCCTTTCGCGCCACATTTCCCGGTGATGCTCAGGACCGAGGACGGTGTCCGCATCGACGCCGCCCACACCCCCTCGGCGGCCGGGGACATCGGGATCGTCATGGCGCACGGCTTCACCGGATCCTGGCGCGAGCGCACCGCCCGCCGCATCGCGCACGTGCTCAGCGGCTACGGCGGCGTGCTCGCCTTCGACTTCCGCGGCCACGGGCGCTCGGGCGGCGAGACGACGGTCGGCGACCTGGAGATCCTCGACGTGGAGGCCGCCGTACGGCATGCCCGCGTGGTCGGCTACCGGCGGATCGCGGTCGTGGGCTTCTCCATGGGCGCGGCGGTGGCCGTCCGGCACGCGGCGCTGCGCCGGGGCGTGGACGCGGTGGCGGCGGTCAGCGGCCCGGCGCGCTGGTACTACCGGGGCACCAAGCCCATGCGTCAGGTCCACTGGGCCATCGAGCAGCCGTTCGGCAGGTTCGCCGCCCGGCTGGCCAAGCGCACCAGGATCGCGAGCGGCCAGTGGGACCCGATCCCGATGCCGCCGCACGAGGCCGCCGCCCTGGTCTCGCCCGCCCCGCTGCTGGTCGTGCACGGCGACGCCGACGCCTTCTTCCCGCTGGACCACGCCCACCAGCTCTACGACGGCGCCCGCGAGCCCAAGGAGCTGTGGATCGAGCCGGGTTACGGGCACGCGGAGTCGGCCGCCAGCCCCGAACTCATCCGGCGTATCGGTAAATGGATCTCCTCGAACCTTTCGTGAGTAATACCCGTCTACCTAAGACGGATGGAAAGGATCCGCCAGGAGAAAAGTCCTCGGGGACGGAAACCGCCTTCGCGGTGACCGTGGGACATACTTCAGTAGCCGGGCAGTCGCCGACTGTAGGCGGCGGATCCGGCACCTAGCGTCGCGGGGGCACGCTGGGTGCCCTCCCCGGCCCGCAAGAGGGGGCCCCGCGGCGCGCGGGGCCCCCTCTTCGCCCGCCGCTAGCCCAGCCGGGCGATCGTCTTGTACTCCAGGTAGCCGTTCAGGCCCTCGGGGCCGAGCTCGCGGCCGATGCCGCTGGCCTTGAAGCCGCCGAAGGGCGCGTTCGACTCCAGCATGAAGCAGTTGACGCCGTAGGTGCCGGTGCGCACCTGGCGGGCGACGTTCATGCCGCGCTCGGCGTCGGCCGTCCAGACCGTGCCGGCCAGGCCGTAGTCGCTGTCGTTGGCGATGCGCAGGGCGTCGGCCTCGTCCTCGTACGGGATCACCGCCAGGACCGGGCCGAAGATCTCCTCGCGGGCGATGCGCATGTCGTTGCTGACGTTGGCGAAGACCGTGGGGGCGACGTACCAGCCGCGGTCACGGGGACGGTCGAGGCCGCCGACGACGACCTTGGCGCCCTCGTCCATGCCGATCTTGATGTAGCCCTCGACGCGCTCCTGCTGGCGCTTGGCCACCAGCGGGCCGATGCCGGTCGCCGGGTCGGCCGGGTCGCCGACGGGCTGGGAGTTGACCATGTTCGCCACGGCGTCCACGACCTCGTCGTACCGGCTGCGGGAGGCCAGGATGCGGGTCTGGGCGACGCACGCCTGGCCGTTGTTCATCAGCGTGGCCATGGCCAGGAAGCCCATGCTGGCCTGCAGGTCGGCGTCGTCCAGGATGATCGCGGCGGACTTGCCGCCGAGCTCCAGGCTGACCCGCTTGAGCTGCTCGCCGCAGATGGAGGCGATGCGGCGGCCGGCGGCGGTGGAGCCGGTGAAGGCCACCTTGTCGACGCCGGGGTGGGAGATCAGGTGCTCGCTCACCTCGCGCCCGGCGGGCACGATGTTGAGCACGCCCGCCGGGATCCCGGCCTCGGCGGCCCACTCGGCCAGCAGGTACGCGTCCAGCGGCGTCTCGGGCGCGGGCTTGAGCACGATCGTGCACCCGGCCAGCAGCGCGGGCGCGACCTTGGTCATGGTCACGAACTGGGGCACGTTCCACGGGACGACGGCCGCGACGACGCCGACCGGCTCGCGCCGCACGGTGATCGGCCCGAACAGTCCGGGACGCTCCTCCTCCTGGGCGAACTCCTGGCCCAGCCCGGCGTAGAACTGCAGCATGCCGAGCGGCTGCGGCGCCTGCGCGAGGTTGGAGAAGGTGATCGGCGAGCCCATCTCCTCGGTGATCAGGGCGGCCATCTCGCCCTGGCGCTCGTTGTAGATCGCGGCCAGCCGCTCGATCACGGCGGCCCGCTCGGCGAACGTCATGCGCGGCCACGGCCCGTGGTCGAACGCCTGGCGGGCGGCGGCCACCGCGCGTTCCACGTCCTCGGCGGCGCCGTCGGGGACGCGGCCCACGACCTCCTCGGTGTGGGGGGAGATGACGTCGATCGTCCCGGTGCCGGCGGGGGTCACCCATTCGCCCCCGATGAACAGCTTGTCGTGCTGGCGCATGTCGTGAGCCTCCTGCTTGACCGAATGCTTGCTTGTTGGGCGTACGCCTCAAGGCGACCGAACCATGTTCTGTCCGGGCGCGCAAGAGGGGCGCGGCAGCGGTGTGCCGCGCCCCTCGGGGCGTCGCTAGCGGGGGTCGCCCAGCAGGTGCCGCATCGACCGCTTGACCAGGTCCGCACGCGCGGCCTGGCCGGTCAGGCTCTCCACGCCGAAGCCCAGATAGACGGTGTCCGCGGTGACGATGCCGCCGCCCTCCTCGAAGACCTGGTCGGTGCGGAACCAGTTGTTGATCGAGGGGGCCGAGCCGGCCGGCGGCGCGGCGACGGCCCAGCCGCCGAGGTCGGACTCGAAGGACGTGTCACCGGCCGCCGCGCCGTCCAGGGTGACCTTGGCGTCGTCGAGGAAGACGCCCGCGCCCTGGGTGGACCAGTCGCTGACGTAGGAGATCGACAGCTCGACCCGCTTGCCCGCGTACGGGGTCAGGTCCACCTTCCACTGCTGCCAGCCGCCGGAGTTGCCCGAGGCGGCGTGCCACGCGCCGGAGGACCCGGTCGGCTCGCAGGCCGCGCCCTGGTAGTGCCGCGTGAACGGATGGATCACCCGCCAGCCGCCGCTGTTCTCGGCCTTGCAGCTCTCGCCGGTGCTCTGCGAGGTGTGGCCGTTGACGTCGGGGAGGGTGGTCCAGTCGTCGGCGCCCGCGGTGTGCGCCTCGACCGTCAGGAAGTCCCAGTCGGCCTCGGTGTCGTAGGAGGTCCAGAACGACAGGTCGCCGGAGCTCCTGCCGGTCAGGTCCACGGTCGTGGTCAGCCGTTTCCAGGAGACGTCGGCGATGCCGCTGTAGACGTCCCAGGAGCCGGTGTGGGGGTCGAAGGGGCCGCCGGGGCGCACCCACTTGACCTGGGCCGAGCTCGCGAACAGCGGGAACTGCGCCGGGGGCAGGATGGCCGAGGTGGCCACGAACGAGTTGGTGTGGCTGGGCTGCAGCGTGCCGGCGAAGCCCTCGAACGCGCCGCCGTTGCCCTTCAGCGCGAACGGCTGCCCGCTCGCCTGGTCGGCGCCCCCGTCGTCGAAGAAGACGTAGGCGCCCAGCCAGTACTGCTGGAAGTCGTTGAACACCTGGATGCACGGCGGGTCGTCGGGGACCGTGCACTCGGGGTGGCCGGGCTGGTCGGGCTCGTAGTAGTACGCGCCGTTGTTGTTGGCCGCGTACGAGGGGTACTTGCCGGCGTGCAGCAGCTTGCCGCCCTCGTTCAGATAGTCGCGCACCGCCAGCTCGGTGTCCACGCCGCCCTTCGACGTGGTGCCGGCGACCTGTCCGGGGGAGCGGGGGATGACGTCGTCGCCGGTCTCCCAGACCACCGCCTTGTAGTGGCTGAGCACGCCGAGCGGGTGCGGGGCCCTGCGGCCCATCTTGTCCATGTCGTAGACGTCGGTCGGATAGCCGGCGTCCTGGAGCGCCTTGACGTAGTCGGCGGCGTACTTGGCCTCGGTCCCGCCCTGGGCCGGGCTGAGGCCGGTGACGTCCTCGGTGGCCAGCACGAGCACCTTGCCGCCGATGTCGTCCTGCACGGTGTAGGTGAAGTCGCCGCTCTTCCTGCCGATCGCGCTGAACCAGACCTTGACCTTGTCGCCCGGCCGGGTGCCGGTGATCGTGCCGCGCAGCCGGTGGTAATAGCGGTCGTAGCCCTTGCCGTACCGCTCGCCGCCCTTCCACTCGCCGGTCGGCGCGACCCTCGTCCGGCCGCCGTTGACCTGGTAGTTGAGCAGGACGGGGCCGATCCTCCGCTTGGCGGTGACCTGGACGGCCTGGTCGGTGCCGTAGCTGAACTCGAACGGGTCGAGCACGAAGTCGGGCGTCCTGTTGCCCAGGTGGCTGACCGGCTCGGCCGGGTCGGCCGCGGACCTGGCGACGTCGAGCGCGAACGGCAGGTTCTTCTCGAACTCCGCCTGCACGGCCGCCTCGTCGTCGGGGAAGACGAACCCGCAGCCGTCGCAGCCCTCGTCGAGCTCCGGCGTCCAGGACAGGGTGCCGTACCTGGCGTGGGCGTGGTCGTTGGTGTCGCCGTTCGTGGTGTAGAGCTCCGCGCCGAGGTCGGGGTCGAACCCGGGGACGGCCGGGGCGTCGTCGTCGCCGGTCAGGGCCTCGTAGATCGGGTTGTCGGCGGTCTTCGTGGCGATCTGGAACCCGCTGGGGTAGAGCAGCAGCGGGCCGTAGGAGTGGTAGTTCAGGTTCATCTCGAACCTGACCCGGTTGAGCAGGCCGTCCATGGCCCTGGTCTCCGGCTCGCTGGCCGGGCCGGTCCCGCGGAAGGTCTCGCTGCTCGGGATGCTCGACGAGCCCTCCTCGTCGTAGCGGAAGTTCGTGGGGAAGTTGCGGTTCGGGTCCACGCCGTCGCCGTTGCCGATCTTCCCGTCGCCGTCGTTGTCGCGCAGGTTCTTGCGCCACAGGCGGTTGCCCTCGGTGAAGGTGAAGTCGTAGCCGTCGGGGTTGGCCACCGGCACGAACCACAGCTCGGTCCGGTTGAGCAGGTCCCGCAGCGCCGACCTGTTGGCGATCACGTACTTCAGCAGCCGCATGTCCACCTCGGCGGCGATCCACTCGCGGGCGTGCTGGGTGGCCGAGTACAGCGTGGCGGGCTTGAGCCCGTCGGGCAGCAGCCGGGCGCCCGTGGAGACCTTGACGGCGAGGATGTCCTGGCCCTTGAGCGTCCTGCCGATGGACTGCAGCTCGACGATGTCCCTGTTGGCGTTCGCGATCGCCCTGAGCTGGTCGGCGATGCCGCCCCGCTCGGAGTACGACCGCCACACGGTGTAGCCGCCGGCCGCCTGGGCCTTGGCGGCCTGGAGGTTGCTCTGTCCCTGCGGGTTGCGCACCGGCTCGGGCCGCAGGCCGAGCTTGGCCAGCCCGGCCAGGTCGGCCTGGGCGGCGGTCAGCTCGACGTGCTCCTTGTCGCCGCCGTTGTCGTGCTGGACGACGTCGAAGCCCTTCTCCCGCAGGAGCTGGGCGGTGCCCGGCTTGCCGTCCACCTGGTAGAGGTCGATGCGGTCGCCGGGCGGCAGCGGATCGACCGACGCCTCGGCGGTGAGGGGGACGAGGGAGGTGCCCAGGCCGAGGAGCACGGCCGCGGCGATGGTCATGATTCGAGACACGATCTGCCCCTTCGCAGAGACGAGTTCGATCGCCATCTCAGACCGGGATCAAGCCCTCCACAAGGCCCAATCTTTTAGATCTTCCTTATTTCCGACAAAGGACCATGTACCTCGCCAAAGGTGCGTCAGTTGGCTGGTTCGGATGACAGCCATCAAGATCATCTTCTATAGTTTCGGTCCGTCTATGCGAGGAGGGGACGGGTGTGAGGATCTGGCGGCTCGCCGCGGTCTTCGTCGTCCTCTCCGGGCTGCTCGGGCTCGCCTCCCCGCAGCCGGCGTCGGCCGATCCCAACATCGACGAGCTGCGCAGACTCACCAAACAGGCGTCCCGGCTCAACGACCTCTACCGCGGCCAGATCCAGAGCCTGGAGGAGATCAGGATCCAGGCCAAGAACGCCACCGACACCTCCGGCGACCTGGCGGCGCGCCTGGCCGCGGCCCAGGCCGGCGTGGCCGAGATCGCGCGCCAGACGTACGTCAACGGCCCCCTCGACGGCATGCAGCTGTTCGGCCTCAGCGTCGACCCGGCCATCGCGCTCGGGCAGGCGGCGAACATGTCGTACATGGCCGCCGAGCGGACCGAGCGCGTCCAGAGCATCCAGAAGCTCATCGCGAAGTCCAAAGAGGCCAAGCTCAACGCCAACGACAAGATCAACAAGCTGAAGAAGGAGATCAGGACCCTTCAGGGCAAGCGGCGCGAGATCGAGCGCCTGCTCGCCAAGTACGGCTTCCAGCAGCCCGGCGGCGCCGAGGGCCTGACCCCGCGCATGATCGCGGTACGCGCCGAGATCATGCAGAACTTCCCGATGAAGTACGGCGTGGGCTGCCTGCGCCCCGGCGACCCCGGCGAGCACGGCAAGGGCCGGGCCTGCGACTTCATGATGTCCCGCGGCGGCACCATGGCCTCCGGGGCCGACGCCGACCGCGGGGACGCCCTGGCCGAATGGCTCATCAAGAACGGCGCGCGGATCGGCGTCATGTACATCATCTGGAAGCAGCGCTACTACGACATCCGGTCAGGCGGAGGCTGGGACCCCATGTCCGACCGGGGCGGCGTGACCGCCAACCACTACGACCACGTTCACGTCTCGGTGTTCTGAGCGACCCGCTCCCGGTACCACGCGTAGGACGCCTTCGGGGTGCGGCGGCCCGTGGCGAAGTCCACGTGCACCAGGCCGAAGCGCTGGTGGTAGCCCTCGGCCCACTCGAAGTTGTCCAGCAGCGACCAGACGAAGTAGCCGCGCACGTCCACGCCCTCGGCCCGCGCGGCCATGACGGCGTCGATGTGGCCGCGCAGGTAGTCGATGCGGGCCTGGTCCTCGACCGTGCCCTGCGGGGTGAGCTCGTCGGGCTGGGAGCAGCCGTTCTCGGTGACGTGGATCGGCGGGAGCGCGCTGCCGTACCGGGCCTTGAGGCCGGTCAGGAGCTCGCGCAGGCCGTCGGGCACGACCGGCCAGCCGAACGCGGTCGTGGGATACCCCGTGACGCCGGTGTCGGTGAACGGGAGCACCTCGCCGGGCGGCGGGGCGGCGATCCGGGTGGGGTTGTAGTAGTTGATGCCGAGGGCGTCCAGGGGGGCGGAGATGGTCTCCAGGTCGCCCTCGCGGATGAAGTCGAGGTCGGAGGTGTAGGCCGAGAGATCCGGATACCTCCCGAGCAGCACCGGGTCGTTGAACAGCCGGTTGTGCAGGACGTCGTAGGCGTCGGCGGCCTTGACGTCCGCCTCCTCCCGCGACGCGGGCCAGACCGGCGTGCAGTTGTTGGTGATGGCCACCTGCCGCGCGCCCGCCGCGCGCAGGGCCGCGACCGCCAGGCCGTGGCCGAGGAGCTGGTGGTGGGCGACGGGGAGGGCGTCGAGCAGCAGGGCCTGGCCGGGGGCGTGGATGCCCATGGCGTGGCCGAAGGCCATGTGCACGAACGGCTCGTTCAGGGTGATCCACAGCGGGATGCGGTCGGCCAGGCGCTCGGCGACGATCGCGGCGTAGTCGGCGAAGCGGCCGGCCGTGTCGCGGTCGGTCCAGCCGCCGCGGTCCTGGAGGGCCTGGGGCAGGTCCCAGTGGAAGAGCGTCGGCACGGGCTGGATGCCGGCCGCCAGCAGGCCGTCGGTGAGGCGTTCGTAGAAGTCGAGGCCCGCCGGGTTCACCTCGCCGGCGCCGAGCGGCTGCACCCGCGGCCAGGCGATGGAGAAGCGGTAGGCGTTCACGCCGAGGCCGGACATGAGGGCGACGTCCTCGCGCCAGCGGTGGTAGTGGTCGCAGGCCACGTCCCCGGTGTGGCCGTCCCTGGTCCGGCCGGGCTCGTGGGCGAAGGTGTCCCAGATGGACGCGCCCCGGCCGTCCTCGGCCACCGCGCCCTCGATCTGGTAGGCGGCGGTCGCCGTACCCCATAAGAACATCTCGGCTCCTTTATGCGAGTATGGCTCATGTTAACGGACGGCAAAGTGGCCGGTCTGTACCTGCTGGTAATAAGCCAGGATGGGGAGCATGACGAGTACCTTGCGCCGCCGTCCCGCCCAGCGCCGGAGCGTGGAGCGGGTGGAGCGGATGCTCGACGAGTGCGCGCTCCTGCTCGACGAGGTGGGCTACGAGGCGTTGACCACGAAGGAGGTCGCGCGCCGCGCCGAGGTCCCCATCGGCACCTTCTACCAGTTCTTCCACGACAAGCAGGGCCTGGTGCGCGCCCTCGCGCTGCGCAACCTGGAGGCGTTCCTCCAGCGGGTCACCCAGCGCATCGCCGAGGCCGATCTCGGCCACTGGACCGACCTGGTCGACCTGGCCATCGACGAGTTCGTCGACATGAAGCGCACCACCCCCGGGTTCGCGGTGGTCGACTTCGGCGAGGTCCTGCCCACCCCGGGCGGGCCGCCGCTGGAGGGCACCAAACGCACGCTCGACAGCGCCCTCGACAACAACGTCATCGTGGCCGACCGGTTGCGCGCCCTCACCCTCGCTCTGCTCGACGCGCCCGCGGGCCCCGGGCTCGACCGGGCGCTCGTGGTGGCCGTCGAGGCCACCGACGCCGTGCTCAAGCTCGCCTTCCGGGCCGATCCCGGCGGCGACGCCGACCTGATCGCCGAGTGCAAGCAGCTCGTCCGCCGCTACCTCGCCGACCATCTGCCCTGATCCCCTAGGCGACGGCGTCCAGGCGGGCGCGCAGCTCGGCGTCCAGCTTGACGTCCGCCGCGCCGACGACCTCGTCGAGCTGGGCCGTCGTGGACACGCCGACCACGGGCACGTGGCCGTCGGCCATCAGCCACGCCAGCACCACCTGGTTGGGCGTCGCGCCCAGCTCGCCGGCGACCTCGCGCAGCACGGCCAGGCGACGGGCGGTGCCCGGGTGGTCGTAGATCTCCGGCATGGGCCGGTCGGCCCGCGTGTAGGCCCCCGCCATCAGCGTGTTGTAGGCCCACAGCGCGCGGACCTTGCCCTGCTCGGCCAGCGTGTTCAGAGCGCCGAGCGTCTCGTGCAGCGGCACCGAACGGTCTTCGATGTGTGACCAGTACAGGTCCACGTAGTCGGTCCGCAGCCTGCACAGGCTGCCCTCGGCGGCCCGCGCGACGGCCGCCGCCGACAGGCCCTCGGCCGAGTCGAGGGTGCGGTCGCCGGGCACGCTCGGCCGGGCCCCGCCCTTGGTGCCGATGAAGATCCGGTCCCGGTTGCCGCGCGCGGCCAGCCAGGCGCCGATGGCCTCCTCGCTCTCGTCGCCGGTGCAGCCCTCGTTCCAGAAGGGGTAGTTGTCGGCGGTGTCCAGCATGGTGCCGCCGGCGTCCTGGAAGCGGTCGAGGATGGCGAAGGTCTCCCGCAGGCCGACGCCGGTGCCGAACGGGATGGTGCCGAGTGCGATGTTCATGGGGCAGACCCTCGGACCTGGAGCGCACTCCATGTCAAGTCGTTGACCTGGAGTGCGCTCCAGGTGAAAGACTGGGACGCGTGAGCGTGTACACCCCCGCCGAGGTCGTCGAGGAGACCGGCTTCAGCCTCGACACCCTCCGCTACTACGAGAAGATCGGCCTGCTGGAGCGCGTGGAGCGCAACGCGGCCGGTCAGCGCAGGTTCAGCGAGGAGGACGTCGGCTGGCTCGGCATGATCCGCTGCCTGCGCGACACCGGCATGCCCATCGCCATGCTGCTGCGCTTCGCCGAGCTCGTCCGCGGCGGCGACGAGACGATCCCCGACCGCATCAGGCTCCTGGAGGAGCACGACCGGCAGGTCCAGGCCCAGATCGCCAACCTGGCCGAGCGCCAGAACTACATCCACCGCAAGATTTCCTACTACCGCAGCGTCCTGTAGCCCTGCCTTGGTGGTCCGGTTGTTAGACCAAGGACCATGGCGGGAACCAGGGCGAAGCAGATCGACGTCCCGCTGGGCCGCACGGCCGTGCTCTGCGCGGCCCTGCTGTTCGTCCTGCTGGCCCACATCACGGTCGTCCAGGCGTTCGGGACGCGGGGGCTCAACGCCGACCGCCGCAACGAGCGCTCGCTCATCTCCCGGTTCGCCCGTCCGCGCGGCGACATCCTGACCTACGACGGCGCGACCGTGGCCAGGAGCCGCCCGACGCCCGGCGGCGGCCCGTACCGGTTCCAGCGGGTCTACACCGACGGCGAGCTCTACGCCCCCGTGACCGGCTACCTGTCCCTCTACCGGTCCACGGGCGTGGAGGAGGCCGAGGACGGCGTCCTGTCCGGCGACGACGCCAAGGTCAAGGTGCGCTCGATGGTCAGCGACGGCGACGTGGCCGGCGCCGACGTGCGGCTGACCATCGGCCAGCGCACCCAGTGGGCCGCCTACCACGCCCTGGAGGCCGCCGGCGTGCCCGGCGCGGCCGTGGCCATCGACCCGGCCACCGGCGCGATCCTCGCCCTGGCCAGCTACCCGTCCTACGACCCCAACACGCTGGCCACCTTCGACCCCGCCCGGCTCGACGGCGCCCTCGACCGGCTGCGCGACGCCCCCGGCCGGCCCCTGCTGAACCGGGCGCTGGACCAGGTCTATCCGCCGGGGGCCACGTTCAAGGTGGTGACCACGGCCGCGGCGCTGGCCTCGGGCGAGTACACGCCCACGGCCCCCGTGGACGCCGTCGTCCGCCCGCGGCTGCCCGCCTCGATCGCCGGCTCGTGCGGCAGGCCCCGGCCCACGCTGCTGCGCGCCTTCCAGACCTCGTGCGACACCGCGTTCGCGGGCATCGGGGTGCAGCTCGGCCAGGACAGCCTCAGGGACCAGGCCGAGGCGTTCGGGTTCGGCGACGGCGACCTGCGCGTGCCGATGGCCCCGGCGCCCAGCACGTACCCGAAGGGCATGGACCGGGCGCGGACCGCCCTGTCGGCCGTCGGCCGGGACCAGGACCGGGCGACGCCGCTGATGGTGGCGATGTTGTCGGCGGCCGTGGCCAACAACGGCGTGCTGATGCGGCCGTACCTGGTGGAGGAGGTGAGCCTGCCGGACGGCTCGCTGCTCGGCCAGGCGGGGCCGCAGCCGTACCGCACCACCATGACGACCGTCCAGGCCCGCTACCTGGCCGCGATGATGACCGCGGGGACGCACGCGGGCGGGCCGGGCGCGGCCGTCGCCGTCCCCGGCGTCGAGGTGGCCGCCAAGATCGCCGCGACGGGCGGC
>NZ_JBSFGJ010000041.1:0-40451 GCF_053596515.1 Nonomuraea sp. NPDC001684 | reverse complement strand
CGGCGCCGAGGCGGTGGAGGAGGGCGAGGGTCGATGTGGCCGGGTGGCCGTAGTCGTTGCCGGCGCCCACGCTGATGAGGGCGGCCCGTGCACCCAGCGAGCCGAGGAAGGCCGGGGACTGGCGATTCGAGCCGTGGTGCGGGGTCTTGAGGATGTCGGCACGCAGGGCGAGGTGGCGTGCGAGATCGTCTTGTGCTTCGGTCTCCAGGTCTCCGGCGAGCAGGGCGGAACCGGCACGCCAGCGTACATGGATCACGACGCTGGAGTTGTTGATCACACTGCCTTCGCCTTGGCCGTTGCTCCCGCCTGACGTCGGGTCAGGGGCGACGACGGTGAGCTCGGACGGGCCGAACCGCCATCGCGTGCCAGGTTCCGCGTCCCCTTCGGGGATCCGGTGTCGAGCCAGTACGGCCGAGATCCGCGCGCTGGACTGCACCGCCGTCGGCCGAGGGCTGACGATCACGGCTCCCACGCGTCGGTTCCTGAGCACGCCTGGCAGGCCGTCCACGTGGTCGGCGTGCGGATGGGTCAGGACGAGCAGGGGAACGTCCTCGACTCCGAGTCTGCGCAGGCATCGATCCATGACGACCGGGTCCGGGCCGGTGTCCACGACCACGCCTCGTCCAGGTCCGGCCGCCACCACCAGCCCGTCGCCCTGCCCGACGTCGCACATCACCATCAACCAGCCCTTGGGCGGCCAAGCTCCCGCCAGCGGACGGATCACCAGCACGGCGACCAGAGCGGCGCCTGCCGTCAGCAGCGCCATCGTCCGCCAGCGGCGGTGCCTGAGCACCGGGATCGCGACGGCCACGGCGAGGGCGAGGAGCGCCAGACCGGGGAGGCCGCCCGGCCAGGGCAGGGTGGCGAGAGGGACGTTCACGGCCCAGCGAGCCACGGTGACGATCCAGCCCACCGCGTATCCGGCCGGGATGACCAGCATGGCGGCGGCGTCCGGCCAGATCGGGGCCACCAGGGCGGCGGCGAAACCGAGCAGGGTCGCGGGAGCCACGGCGGGAGCCACGAGCAGGTTGGCGGGCACCGCCACCAACGTCAACTGACCCGACATGAGCACCAGGACGGGGGTCACGGCCGCTTGCGCGGCAGCCGACACGGCCAGCGCCTCCGCCAGCCATCTCGGCAAGCGGCGCATCCTTGCGACGGCACGTCCTCGACCGGTGGACGCGTCTTCGAGGGGAGAGGTCGCGCGGCAGTCGCCGGCCTCTTTAGATGCACTTGCCGCACGCCCCTGTACGTTGCCGCGTTCCCTTCCCTTCTCCGGTTTCCGGTCTGTCGTCGTGGGCGCTTCGGTGGCGTCGCGGTCGCCGGTCTTCGTCGGTGGTGGAGTGGAGAGTTTGTCGCGCCAGCGTGGTGCGAGGAGGAGGATGCCGGCGGTGGCCGCGACCGAGAGGGCGAAGCCGTACGAACGTGCCAGTTCCGGCGCGAACAGCACCAGCAAGAGGACGGTTGCCGAGAGGGCGGCGAGGCCGTCCTTCGCCCGCCCGGTGCCCAGGGCGAGGGCGGCGGCCAGGCCCATCAGCAGGGCACGCAGAACGCTCGGGGACGGCCTGGCCACCACGGTGAACGCGAGCATCGCGACAGCCGCGAAGACGGCTCTCAGCGGCAGGGAGAGGCCGACCAGGCGGGAGAGCGCCAGGGCGGCGCCTGCGACGATGGCGAGGTTCGCGCCGCTTACGGCGTTCAGGTGGCTCAGGCCCGCTTCTTTGAGGTCGGCGGCCACTTGAGGGTCGATGCGGGAGACGTCTCCGACGACCAGGCCTGGCAGGAGGCCGCGCTGGTCGGGCGGGAGAGGGTCGGCGGCTGTCCGGAGGCCGGTTCTGAGGGTGCCCGCCATGGTCTGCATGGACGAAGGCGGCGTCAGGATGCGGGGCTCGCCTCGTACCAGGAGGATGGCTGCCACCAGGTCGCCGGGCGTTGGTCGCGCCAGGCGGCCGGTGACCTGCAGGCGTTGGCTCGGCAGCAGGGTGCTCCAGGCATTGCCGCCGGCGAACACCGTGATGGGGACGTCGACGGCCTGGCGCTCCGGTGGCGTGGACGCCTCCGCCACACCTCCGTCACTGCCTCCAGGGACGTCGGGACGGTTCTCCTCAGGTCGACCGGCAGCGGATCTGCCTCTCCGCCCCGCAGCCGACTCGATGATCTTGAGAGTGGCCGGGATCACGTAGCTGTCCCGATTGAAGTGGCCGCTTCTGCGTGGCCTGCGCTTCGGGTCGTCGGACAGGACGATCTGAGCGGTCACGTTCGCGTTCCTGGCGGCGAGTTCAGCCACTGGACCGGTGGTCAGCGCCTGGACGCGGAAGGCGACAGACGCGGAGGCCGCCGCCGCGCAGATGAGTGTCGCGAGCACCACGTTCCGCCAAGCCCCCGAGAAGGGCGAAGGCCGACCGGGAGGGATCCGTCCTGAGGGAGGGGGCGACGAACGTAGCGAACGGCGGCGCCTGAACGGCAGGAACAGTGGAAGGGCGGACAGAACGGATCCGGACGACGCAGGCAGGAACCTGCTGATCAGCGAACCGATGAGGGGCCAGCGGGTGAACGGCGAGCGGGTGCGCCAGGTCAGGACGCCTGCGGCCAGGGCGGTGATGGCAGCTGTCGTCATACCCACCATGGGCGATTGGCCGAGCATGATCAGGGCACTGGCCCAAGCGGACAGCGCCGGGAGGACCAGCGTCCAGGAGCGCTTCTGCTCGCCGCCGTCTGCGGTGGCGAGGCGCAGAGGGTCGGTGGCGGCAGGGCGCGGAGGATCGGTGGTGGCGAGACTCAGAGGGACGGTGGCGGCAGGGCGCAGAGGATCGGTGGTGGCGAGACTCAGAGGGACGGTGGTGGCGGGGCGCATGGGGATTTCAGAAGGGCCGGGGGCCGAGGGGGCGTCGAAGGGCGGCATGTCAGACGCGGACCTTCGGCTTGATTTCTTCATACTTTCTCGGGCCGATGCCACTCACCTCGCGGAGCTGATCCACGCTGGTGAAGCCGCCGTGGGCGGTACGGAACTCCGCGATCCTGGCGGCCAGCACCTCTCCCACTCCCGGGAGTTCTTCCAGTTGGGCGGGGGTGGCGGCGTTGAGGTCGAGGATGGCTGTGGCGGGGTCCGCGCCGGGATATCCGGGAGGTACGGCGGCAACGACCGCAGAGGGGGCACCCACGATGATCTGCTCTCCGTCGATCAGGCGCCGGGCCAGGTTGAGGGGGCCCGTGGAGGCGCCGTGTTTGAGCCCGCCCGCCGCCGTCACCGCGTCCGTCACGCGAGAACCCTGCGGGAGCAGGTAGACGCCGGGGTTGCGGACCTTGCCCGCCACCTGGACGGTCACCTTTGCGGCAGTGGGTGACGGGGATGGAGGGGTTATCGCGGGTGGCGGCGGGAGGGGTTCCGGAGTGGGCTGGGAGCGCCAGACGAAGAAGACTGCGACCGCGACGGCCAGGGCGCCGACCGCGACGAGCACGCGCAGCCCGGGCTTGCTGAGGTCGATGGTGCTGGACGGCTGGGCCGAGGTGATGGCGTCGCGGAACGCTTGGAAGGTCGGGGGCATGGGTGCTGGGCTGCCTGTGACCCGCCGAGGGATGTGCGGCAGCGCCCCTGCGGCGGCCTGGGGCTCGATCCCCGGCCCGCTCCGACGCCCAACCCGACGCTCGGCTCTGGGGACGCTCCCCTCCGGCTCATCCTGCCGCTCTGGCTGCTGCTCAGGCTGCGACATCGCCTGAGGCCCCGCCGAACGCCCGCCCCACGATTCAGGCCCAGGCTCACCCCACAGCTCGGACGAAGGCTCACCCCCGCCCCCACTCCCCGGCTCGCAGGAAGGCGCAACCCCACGGTCGCCCCACAGCTCGGAAGCTGACTCAACCCCACGCCCATCCCACCGCTCGGAGGAGGGCTCAACCCCGCGCCCATCCCACCGCCCGGGAGACGCGAACGCAGGAGCACCGAGCATAGGAGCACCGAGCGCAGGAGAAGCGCTCACGGAAGAGGCGGACGCAGAAGAAGTAGGCGCAGAGGGTGGTGGGGATGCGCTGAGTCGGGAGGTCGGAAGGTTCTGGGCCTCGTCGCCGTATGGATGTCGGTTGCGTCGTCCCGGACGCGGCCGCCGGGCAGGACTCGTGATCGACCGGAGCCTGGATTCGGCTATGGTCCGCTCTGCCGTCGGGTCCTGAGATCGCACGCCGACGAACCTAGGGATGTCACCCCCACCTCCGAGCTACCGAACCGAATTCTGGGGACGACGGAGCCAGGACACGAGACGACTGTGGAAAACACAGCACTGACCAGCCGAAGGCCCTCAAAAGAAGCCGGTTTACCCCTCGTACGCCGTAACAGTCACCCCCAGCATCCCCGGCCCCACATGAGCCCCGATCACCGCCCCCACCTCCACCACCCGCACCTCACGAACCCCCGCCACCCGCTTCGACAACCGCTCCCCCAACGCCTCGGCCCGCCCCCGAGCCCCCATGTGCTGCACCGCCACCCCGGCCCCGCCCAGCTCCACGGCCGCCTCCACCGCCAGGTCCTCCAGCCGTGCGATCGCCCGTCCCGACGTCCGCACCTTCTCCAGCAGGGAGATGCGCCCGTCCACGATGTGCAGCAGCGGTTTGATCATGAGCGCCGACCCGAACAACGACGTGGCGGCGCCGATGCGGCCGCTCCGTCTCAGGTACTCCAGGGTGTCCACGTAGAAGAAGGTCCGGGTGACGGCGGCGGTGCGGCGGGCGGCGTCGGCCACGTCGCCCAAGGAGGCTCCTGCGGCGGCCGAGCGCGCCGCCGCCAGCACGGGATAGCCCAGGCCCATCGCGATGGACCGGCTGTCGATCACTTCCACCGGCACCGGCGCGTCCTTGGCCGCCGCGAGGGCGGACTCGACGGTGCCGGACAGTTCGCCGGACAGGTGGATCGAGACCACGCCCGTGGCGCCGGCGGCGGCCAGCTCGTCGTAGCAGGCCGCGAAGCGCGCGGGCGACGGCCGTGAGGTGGTGACGGTGGCCAGGTCGCCCGTGAAGGTGTCTTCGTCGCGCGGGATGCCGCGGGCGACCACTTGTACCGGCACCACCGTCACACCGGGCACAGCGGGCAGGTAAGCGGTGGAATCGGTGACAACGGCGACAGAGGGCGGCATATCCCGAGATTAGCCACCCGTTCCCGACTCCGGGATTACTGGACCGGCGTGCCGCCCCGCCAGACCCGGCGCGGCTTGAGCCCGAAGGACCAGGCGAAGGCGCCTTCGTGGTCGGCGTCCCACTGGACGATGTCGGCCAGCCGCCCGGGAGCCAGCACCCCGCGGTCGGGCGCCCCGAGGACGGTCGCGCCGCCCAGCGTGGCCGCGCGCAGCGCGTCGTTGACGCTCATGCCGAACGCCGACACCGCCATGGCGATGACCAGCGACATCGAGGTGATGCCGCAGTAGCCGGGGTTGTGGTCGCTGCCGAGGGCGATCTGCACGCCGTGCTTGATCATCTGACGGACCGGCGGCACGTGGCCGCGCTGCAGCGCCGTGGCCGGGCAGACCACCGCGGGCACGCCGTAGCGGGACATGATCGCGATGTCCTCGTCGGACATGTGGTGCAGGCCGTCGGCGGAGGCGCAGCCGAGCTCGGCGGCCAGCTGCACGGCGCCGCGACGGCTGAACAGGCCGGCGTGGATGCGCGGGAGCAGCCCCACGTTGCGGCCCGAGGCGAGGACCCAGCGGGACTCCTCGGTGGTGAAGTGGCCCTCGTCGCAGTAGACGTCGACGCTGTCGGCGCCGGCCGCCGCCGCGTCGGCGCACCAGGCGCCCACGGCCTCGACGTACTCGCGCTGGCGGCCGAAGTACTCGGGAGGCACGACGTGCGCCGCGAGGAAGGTGACGTGCACCCGCGGCATCATCGGCTCCTTCTCCAGCTCGCGCAGGAGCCGCACGTCGGCCAGCTCGCCGTCGCGGGTGAGGTGGTAGCCGGTCTTGGCCTCGACGGTGGTGGTGCCGCTGAGCAGCCAGCTCCGCAGCCGCTCGCGCACGCCGTTGCACAACGTCCAGGGGTCGGTGCCGCGCGTCACGGTGACGGTGGAGCCGACGCCGCCGCCGGCCGCGGTGATCGAGGCCGCGCTGGAGCCGCCGGTGCGGATGGCCAGCTCGGCGTAGCGGTTGCCGGCGTAGACCGGATGCGTGTGGGCGTCGATGAGGCCGGGCGTGACGAGCGCGCCGCCGAGGTTCTCCACGTGGTCGACGTCGACGATGTCGTCGACGACGCCGGGCACGCTCTGCGGGAGGTCGGGCGCCCGCCCGACCCAGGCGATGCGGTCGTTGTGCACGAGGATGGCCGCGTTGCTGAGGACCTCGTTACCCGTCCACAGGCGGCCGATGTTGGTCAAGAGCCGAACGGTCATCGCACCACCGCCCCCTGCAGGCGCAGCACCCAGCGCACGGCCTGTGCCGCGCCCACTGAGTCCGCTCCGGGTCCGGACGACATGGGGGGTCTCCTGCTCTCATCCGCGTGATGTTGTGCGGTGACCGTATCGCCGGAGACGTGACCCGGCGATTTCAGTTCAGTTACGTTATTTCACAGCCGGGCTTGGTGTACAGGGTTATTCGGAAGAAAGACCACTCATCCCATCCGTCACCCAGCCACGCCTTGCCCCCCTGGCCCCCGCTGACGACTGCCACACTCAACGTCATCATCCGAAACCCAGAACCGAAACCAAAAAACCAGACCAACGTTAGGTCTGGCCATCCTAGCAACCCCAGGGTTCCGGGACCACTGCACTATTTGGGCAGCTCTGCGCTACTTTGAGCGAGAGCTGCCCAGCCGTCCCGCTAAGAGACGCGTTCGACCGGCTTGCCTACCCGCTCCAGCTCCTGGAACAGGCTCGGCAGCACGCGGGCGTGCAGGACGGTGCCGTCCTGGACGTGTTCCACCGAGAGCACCTCGCCCTCCTTGTGGGCCCGCGAGACCAGGTCGCCCCGGTCGTAGGGCACCAGCAGGTGGACCTCGTGATCGAGGCGCGGCAGCCGCTCCTCGATGAGCCGCATGAGCTCGGGGACGCCCTTGCCGGTGTGGGCGGAGACCACGATGCTGTCGCGCTCGCGCCTGGCGATGCGGTCGAGCACCTCCTGGTCGGCCGCGTCGGCCTTGTTGATCACCACGACCTCGGGCACCTCGGAGGCGCCCTCGATGTCGGCGAACACCTCGCGGACGGCCGCGAGCTGACCCTCGGGGTCGGGGTGCGAGCCGTCGACGACGTGCAGGATCAGGTCGGCGTCGGCGACCTCCTCCAGCGTGGACCGGAACGCCTCGACGAGCTGGTGGGGCAGGTGGCGCACGAAGCCGACGGTGTCGGCGATCGTGAACAGCCGGCCCTCCGGCGTGCGGGCGCGGCGCACGGTCGGGTCGAGCGTGGCGAACAGCGCGTCCTCGACCAGCACGCCCGCACCGGTGATGCGGTTGAGCAGCGAGGACTTGCCCGCGTTGGTGTAGCCCGCGATGGCCACGGCCGGGACCTCGCGCCGCTGGCGCCGGTGGCGCATGGTCTCGCGCGAGGTGGACATGCCGCTGATCTGGCGGCGCAGCTTGGACATGCGGTCGCGGATGCGGCGCCGGTCGAGCTCGATCTTGGTCTCACCGGGGCCGCGGCCGCCGATGCCCACGCCGCCCGCGGCGCGACCGCCGACCTGACGGGACAGGTTGCCGCCCCAGCCTCGCAGACGCGGCAGCAGGTACTGCAGCTGCGCCAGCTCGACCTGGGCCTTGCCCTCACGGCTCTTGGCGTGCTGGGCGAAGATGTCGAGGATCAGCGCCGTACGGTCGATGACCTTGACCTTGACCGTCTCCTCCAGCTGGCGGAGCTGGCCGGGGGTCAGCTCGCCGTCGCAGATCACGGTGTCGGCGCCGGTCGACTCGACCACGTCGCGCAGCTCCAGGGCCTTGCCCGAGCCGATGTAGGTGGCCGGGTCGGGCTTCTGGCGCCGCTGGATGAGCCCTTCGAGCACCTCGGACCCGGCGGTCTCGGCCAGGAGCTTGAGCTCCAGCAGGGAGTTCTCGGCGTCTTCGGCGGTTCCGGAGGTCCAGACACCGACGAGGACGACCCGCTCGAGCCGCAGCTGCCGGTACTCGACCTCGGAGACATCCTGGAGTTCGGTGGAGAGGCCCGCCACGCGGCGCAGCGCCTGGCGCTCCTCGAGGTCCATGTCGCCGGTCTCGAACTCGTCGAGCGCGGTGTATTCGTGCATTCGTGTCATCTCTATGAGGGAACGTCTGGACACCTCGGTGTCTTCCCACGATGGTGGCACGACATCCCCGGCGTCATCACCTGGTTATCCCGCCGAGAGTGTCACGTTGCCGGAACTGGCGGTCAGCGAGATCTTGTGGGGGGAGCTCGGGTCGGACTTGACCGAGACGGTGGCGTCGCCGGAGTCCACGTCGGTCTTCACGTCGTAGGACCCCGTGGGCACCCTCAGGACGACGTCGCCCGAGTCGGCCCGCAGCTCCGCGCTGTCCGGCGCGGTGGCGTACTTGAGCTCGACGTTGCCCGAGTCGGCCTGGACGTACACCTTCTTGCCGGTCATGCCGGAGCCTTCGAGGTCGCCGGAGTCGAGCTTCGCGTCGAGCTGACCGCTCAGCGCCCGCAAGGTGATGTCACCCGAGTCGCTGTCGAGGTCGACGGCCAGTCCCCTGGGGATCTCGATCTTGTAGTCGACGCTGCAGTTCCCCCAGTTGGACGGGCAGTCGTACGTCACGAAAAGCGCCTGGCCCTCGACCTTGTGCTGCGGCTTGGGCTTGTCGTCGCCTCGCCAGCGCAACGTCTCGACGACCCGGACGGCGGTGCCGTCGGTCTCGGTGATCACCGTGTCGCCGGCGTCGCTCTTCAACTGCAGCTTGGAAACCTTGTCCGTCACCTGGTAGGACACGGTGTCCTGGTTCGTGGAACCGCCGAAGCTCTCGATCCGGCAACCCGTCAGCACCAGCGCGGCGGCCAGCAGCCCGCCCGCCACAGCAATCGTCTTCATGCCCCCGATCCTTTCGCGGGCATGACCCCCTCCGCATCGGGGATGCCCCCGAAGACGCCCCAGGGGTACCCCAGCCTTTGACCCGGGAACCCTGAGCGGAGTAGCTTCACTTCCGCAATCCAGAATCAGTTTTCCACTCTACGGAAAAGAGGGGGACATGGAGATCACCGGCCCGATGCTCGAACGGTTCGACGAGATCCTCACGCCGGAGGCGCTCGGCTTCGTGGCGGCTCTCCAGCGGGAGTTCGGCGCCAGGCGGCTGGAGCTGCTCGAAGCCCGCCAGACCCGTCAGGCGGAGCTGTCGGCCGGCGGGACGCTCGACTTCCTGCCGGAGACCAAGGAGGTCAGGGAGGGCGACTGGCAGGTCGCGCCGCCGGCCCCGGGCCTGGAGGACCGCCGTGTCGAGATCACCGGGCCGGTCGACAGGAAGATGACGATCAACGCGCTCAACTCCGGCGCCAAGGTGTGGCTGGCCGACTTCGAGGACGCCAACTCGCCCCTGTGGGAGAACTGCGTGTCCGGGCAGCTCAACCTGCGCGAGGCGCTCGACCGGGCGATCGACTTCGAGACGGGCGGCAAGACGTACGCGTTGCGGCCCGACGACGAGCTGGCCACGATCGTGGTGCGCCCGCGCGGCTGGCACCTGGACGAGAAGCACGCCCAGGTGGACGGGCGGCCGGTGTCGGCGTCGCTGTTCGACTTCGGGCTCTACTTCTTCCACTGCGCGCAGCGTCAGCTCGACAAGGGCAAGGGGCCGTACTTCTACCTGCCGAAGATGGAGTCGCACCTGGAGGCGCGACTCTGGAACGACGTGTTCACCCGGGCCCAGGAGCTCCTGGGCATCCCGTACGGCACCATCAGGGCGACCGTGCTCATCGAGACCTATCCGGCGGCGTTCGAGATGGAGGAGATCCTCTACGAGCTGCGCGACCACTCGGCCGGGCTCAACGCGGGCCGCTGGGACTACCTGTTCAGCGTGATCAAGAAGTTCCGCACGCGGGGGCGGGAGTTCCTGCTGCCCGAGCGGAACGCGGTGACGATGACCGCGCCGTTCATGCGGGCCTACACCGAGCTGCTGGTGCGCACGTGTCACAAGCGCGGCGCGCACGCCATCGGCGGGATGGCGGCGTTCATCCCCTCCCGGCGCGACCCCGAGGTCAACGCGGTGGCGCTGGAGAAGGTGCGGGCGGACAAGACGCGCGAGTCGGGCGACGGGTTCGACGGCTCCTGGGTGGCGCACCCCGACCTCGTGCCGGTGTGCCGCGAGGTGTTCGACGGCGTCCTGGGGGCGCGGCCCAACCAGCTCGACCGGCTGCGCGAGGACGTCCGCGTCTCGGCCGCCGACCTGCTGTCGGTCTCCGAGACGCCCGGCGAGATCACCGAGACGGGCCTGCGCAACAACGTCGACGTGGCCCTGCGCTACCTGGCCGCCTGGATGGGCGGGCTGGGCGCGGTCGCGATCCACAACCTCATGGAGGACGCCGCGACGGCCGAGATCTCCCGTTCGCAGATCTGGCAGTGGATCCACAACGACATCACGCTGGCCGACACCGGCGAGCAGGTGACCAAGGAGCTGGTCGAGCGGATCATCGCCGAGGAGCTGGCCCGGATCTCGGCCGAGCCGGGCTACGACGAGCGGCTGTTCGGGCAGGCGACGGCGCTGTTCAAGGAGGTCGCGCTGGACGACGACTTCGCCGAGTTCCTGACGCTGCCGGCGTACGCCCAGATGCCGTAGATGTGCTGGAGAGTGACTGGTGCTCGACACGCTGACGGCGGCGCTGCGCTCGCTGCTGCCTCCCGACTCGGTGATCACCGATCCGGTACGCCTGCGCACCTACGAGTGCGACGGGCTGACCAGCCACCGGGCGACGCCGGGCGTGGTCGTGCTGCCCGCGACCGCCGAGCAGGTCGCCGGGGTCGTCCGGATGTGCAACGACTTCGGGGTGCCGTTCGTGGCCAGAGGGTCGGGCACGGGCCTGTCCGGCGGCGCGCTCCCCCGCGAGGACGGCGTGCTCATCGTCACCTCGAAGATGCGCCGGATCCTGGAGATCGACCTGCCCAACCGCAGGGCCGTGGTCGAGCCGGGCGTGACGAACCTGGCGATCACCGAGGCCGTGCGCGACGCGGGCTACTACTACGCCCCCGACCCCTCCAGCCAGCAGGTCTGCTCGATCGGCGGCAACGTGGCGGAGAACTCCGGCGGCGCCCACTGCCTCAAGTACGGCTTCACCGTCAACCACGTCGAGGCGTGCGAGATCGTCACCCCCGACGGCGACCTGGTCGTCCTCGACCGCATGGACCCGGGCTACGACCTGCTCGGCGCGTTCGTCGGCTCGGAGGGCACGCTGGGCATCGCCACCAGGATCACCGTGCGGCTGAGCCGGGCGCCGGAGGCGGTGACCACGGTGCTGGCCGCGTTCGAGGACATCGAGCGGGGCGGCCGGGCGGTGTCGGCGATCATCGGGGCGGGCATCGTGCCGGCCGCGATCGAGATGATGGACGCGCTGGCCATCGAGGCCGCCGAGGCGGCGGTCGCCTGCTCCTACCCGCGGGGGGCGGGCGCGGTGCTGATCGTCGAGCTGGACGGGCCGCGGGAGTCGGTCGAGCGGGAGTTCGCGCGGCTGACGGAGATCTGCTCGGACGCCTTCGAGCTGCGTGTGGCGGCCGGTCCCGAGGAGCGCGCGGCCATCTGGAAGGGGCGCAAGTCGGCCTTCGCCGCGGTCGGCCGGATCAGCCCGGCCTACATCGTCCAGGACGGCGTCGTGCCGCGCACGTCGCTGCCGGGCGTGCTGGCGGCCATCGACCGGCTCTCGCGCGAGCACGGCATCAGGGTGGCCAACGTCTTCCACGCCGGCGACGGCAACCTGCACCCGCTGGTGCTGTTCGACGACGCCGAGCCGGGGGCGGGCGAGCGGGCCGAGGCGGTCTCGGGCGCGATCCTCGACCTGTGCGTCGAGCACGGCGGCTCGATCACCGGCGAGCACGGCGTCGGGGTGGACAAGGCCCGCTACATGCCGAAGATGTTCACCGGCGCCGATCTGGACACCATGCAGCTCGTCCGGTGCGCGTTCGACCCGGGCGGGCTGTCCAACCCGGGCAAGGTGTTCCCCACGCCGCGGTTGTGCGGCGAGGTGCCGGGCGTGCGCAAGGGCGCGCACCCGCTGGTCGAGTCGGGCAGGGCGGAGCAGTTCTGATGGCGGATCCGTTCTCGGGCGCCGGCGTGCCGGTCAGGGCGGCCGGGCCCGAAGACCCGGCGCAGGAGTGGGGGGCCCGGTGGGTGGCGCTGCCGGGGACCGTCGAGGAGGTCGCCGCCGTGCTGCGCGCGTGCGCCGCGGCCGGCCTGGCGGCGGTGCCCGCGGGAGGCGGCACGAAGCTGCACTGGGGTCCGCCGCCGGAGCGGTGCGACGTGCTGCTCGGCCTGTCCCGCCTGAACGCGGTCCTGGAGCACGCGGCGGGCGACCTGGTGGTGCGCGCGCAGGCCGGCGTGCGGACGGCGGCACTGGCCGCGGCGCTCGCGGCGCGCGGGCAGGAGCTGGCGCTCGACGTGCCGTTCGCCGAGCAGGCCACCGTCGGCGGCACCCTCGCCGCCGCCCTGCCGGGCCCTCGCGCCTTCCGCTACGGCACCGCCCGCGACCTGCTCATCGGCGTCACGGTGGTGCTGGCCGACGGCACGGTCGCCCGGTCGGGCGGCAAGGTGGTCAAGAACGTCGCCGGCTACGACCTCGGCAAGCTGTTCACCGGCTCGTACGGCACCCTCGGGGTGATCGCGGAGGCCACGTTCCGGCTGCATCCGCTGCCCGGCGAGCGGTGCTGGGTGGTCGCCGGAATGCCCGCGGACGACGTGCCGGGCGTCGCGGCGGCGCTGGCGGCCGCGCAGGCCGAGCCGAGCGCGGTCGAGGTGGACCGTCCGGAGCCGGGCGGGCCGGTGACGCTGGCGGTGCTGGTGGAGGGCACGGCCGCGCGGGCACGCGCCGAGACGCTGCGCGACCTGACCGGCGGCGGGGCGGTGACCGGCGAGCCGCCGTCCTGGTGGGGGGTCGTCCCACGGGGTGAGGTGCTGGTCGAGGTGCGTTTTCCGCCCGCGGCGGCCGGCGCCGTGCTGCGGGCGGCGGAAGGGTGCGGCCTGTCGTTGCGCGGGTCGGTGGTCGCCGGCCGGGTGCTGCTGGAGCCGGGCGCGCCCGTCGCCGGGGACGCGCTGCCCGGCCTGGTGAGCGGGCTGCGGGAGCGGGTCGAGGCCGCGGGCGGCCGGGTGAACGTGCTGGCCGCGCCGTACGCCGGGGTCGACAGGTGGGGGCGGGTGAGCGCGCTGCCGTTGATGCGGCGGGTCAAGGAACGGTTCGACCCCGGGCGCATGATGTCGCCCGGACGGCTGGCGGGAGGCCTGTGACCATGGACCCGGAGCTGATCGGCGACTGCGTGCACTGCGGGTTCTGCCTGCCGACGTGCCCGACGTACGCGTTGTGGGGCGAGGAGATGGACTCGCCGCGCGGGCGCATCCACCTGATGAAGCAGCACGTCGAGGGCGTTCCGGTCACCCCGGAGATGGCCGGGCACTTCGACGCCTGCCTGGGCTGCATGGCGTGCGTCACGGCGTGCCCGTCGGGCGTGCGCTACGACCGGCTGATCGAGCAGACGCGCGCCGAGGTCGAGCGCACGCACGTCCGCGAGCCGCGGGATCGGGCGGTGCGGGAGATCGTGTTCAGCCTGTTCCCCCACCCGCGCAGGCTGCGGCTGCTGCGGCCGACGATGTGGCTGGCCGGGCGGATGGCGCCGTTCCTGACGCGGGTCCATCCGAGTCTGGGGGCCATGGCCGCGCTCGCGCCGCGCGTGGAGCACCGGCAGCGCCTGCCGCGCCTGGTCAGGGCCAGGGGCAGGCGCAGGGCCGTGGTCGGGATGCTCACCGGGTGCGTGCAGGGCGAGTTCTTCCCGCAGGTGAACGCGGCCACCGCGCGGGTGCTCGCGCTGGAGGGCTGCGACGTGCTCGTTCCGGCCGGGCAGGGCTGCTGCGGGGCGCTCAGCGTGCACGCCGGGCGCGCCGATCAGGCCCGGCGGCTGGCCCGCCGGACGGTCAGGGCGTTCCGGCGGGCGGGGGTCGAGACGGTCGTGGTGAACGCGGCCGGCTGCGGCTCCGTCATGAAGGAGTACGGCGAGCTGTTCGGCGCCGATCCCGGGTTCCGGGTGCGGGACCTGTCGGAGTTCCTGGCCGAGCTGGGCCCGGCGGCCAGGCGGCATCCGCTGCCGCTCACCGTCGCCTACCACGACGCCTGTCACCTGGCCCACGCCCAGGGCGTCCGGGCGCAGCCGCGCGAGCTGCTGCGCGGCATCCCCGGGCTGGAGCTGCGGGAGGTCCCCGAGTCGGCGATCTGCTGCGGATCGGCGGGGACGTACAACATCCTGCAACCGGAGGCGGCCCGCGACCTCGGCGACCGGAAGGCCGGGGCGGTCGCCTCGACCGGGGCCGAGCTGCTGGTCTCGGCCAATCCGGGATGCACGATGCAGATCGCCACGGCGATGCGCCGGGCCGGGAAGGAGATCAGGGTGGCCCACACCGCCGAAGTGCTGGACGCCTCCCTGCGCGGGGTGTCGCTGTGAGCGTGCAGTCGGTCGAGCGGGCGCTCGACGTGCTGGAGGCGCTGGCCGAGCACGGCGGCGAGGCGGGGCTGTCGGAGATAGCGGCGCGGACGGGCCTGCCGTACGGGACCATCCACCGGCTGCTGCAGACGCTGCTCGCCCGCGGCTACGTGCGCCAGGAGTCCGACCGCCGGTACGCGCTGGGCGGCGGGCTGGTCCGCCTGGGCGGCATCGCGGAGAGCATGGTGGGCGGGTGGGCGCAGCCGTACCTGACGCGGATGGTGGAGCTGTCCGGCGAGACGGCGAACCTGGCGGTGCTCGAAGGCGACTTCGTCGTCTACGTGGCGCAGGTGCCCTCGCCGCGCAGGCTGCGCATGTTCGCCGAGGTCGGCAGGCGGGTGCTGCCGCACAGCACGGCCGTGGGCAAGGCGCTGCTGGCCGGGCGGGCGGCCGCGGAGGCGATGGCGGTGTTCGAGCGTACGGGCATGCCGCGGCGCACCCCGAACACGATCACCGACGCGGCCGGCATGCTGGCCGAGCTCGGCCGGGTCAAGGAGCGCGGCTACGCGACGGACCTGGGTGAGGAGGAGCTGGGCGTCCACTGCCTGGCGGTGCCCGTCCGGGACGGCGAGCGGGTGGTGGCCGCGATGTCGGTGTCGGGGCCGGCCGAGCGCATCGACGCCCTCGACCGCGACGAGCTGGCCGAGGGCATGCGGAGGATCGCCGCCGACTTCGGCCGCGAGCTCGCCCCGGCCTCGTCGAAGTAGCGCCTGCCGAACGACTCCGGCGGCTATTCTGTTGCGCTGTGAGCAACAGCACGACGGTTCAGTCCGTCGACCGGGCCATCGCGATCCTGGAGATCCTGGCCCGCGAGGGCGCCACCCGGGTGACGGACCTCGCGGTCGAGCTCGACGTGCACAAGTCCACCGCGTTCCGGCTGCTGGCCGCCCTGGAGCAGGGCGGGCTGGTGGAGCAGAGCGGCGACCGGGGGCGCTACCGGCTGGGGTTCGGCGTCGTACGGCTGGCCGGCGCGGCCACGGCCCAGCTCGACCTGTCCAGGGAGAGCCGCGAGGTGTGCCTGCGGCTGGCCGAGGCGGTCGGCGAGACCGTCAACATCGCGGTCCCCCAGGACGGCGACACGGTCAACATCAGCCAGGTGCGCGGCCCGGCGGCGATCAGCGGCCACAACTGGGTCGGCCAGCGCACCCCGTCGCACGCCACCTCCAGCGGCAAGGTGCTGCTCGCCTTCGGCGCCCTGCGCCTGGCCGGCGAGCTGGAGCGCTACACCCCGCGCACCGTCACCTCCCCGGACGGCCTGGGCCTGGAGGAGATCAGGCGGCGCGGCTGGGCGGCCACGGTGGAGGAGCTGGAGGTCGGGCTGAACGCGGTGGCGGCGCCGATCAGGGGGGCCGACGGCTCGGTGGTGGCCGCGGTCAGCGCGTCCGGGCCGTCCTACCGGCTCACGCCCGAGCGGCTGCCCGAGGTCGGTGAGCTGCTGGCCGCGGGCGCGAGGGAGATAAGCCAGCGCATCGGCTATTACCGTTGAGACCATGTGCAGAAGCATCAAGACCCTGCGGCCGCCGTACGCCGAGAGCGTGACCGAGGACGACGTGCGGGCCGCCGCGCTCCAGTACGTCAGGAAGATCTCCGGATTCCGCGCCCCTGCCGCCCACAACGCCGAGGCGTTCGACCGGGCCGTGGAGGCGATCACCAGGGCGTCCGAGGAGCTGCTGGGGGCGCTGGAAGTCCGCGGAGGTCGGTGACCCGTCCGCGCCCCGGCGGGCCGGTCAGCGGGTGGCGGGGCCGTCGGGGGCGCAGAAGATCTTGAGTTCGACCTCCTCGCCGTCCTCCGGCTCGAACTCGACCTTCGCCTCGCGGGCCGGGCCGGGCTGGACGCCGTCCACCGAGTAGCCCTGGGCCGGGCTCCAGGAGCGCAGGGTGACCAGGCCGCCGGAGCAGGAGGCGATCACCGTGCCGGCCTCGGTGCGCATGAGCCGGTCCTGGGCGCGGGCGGACGTCCGCGGCATGGGCGTGGCGGCGCGCGCGGTGGCGGTGGAGAGCGCGGCGCGCACCTCCGGCCCGCTGAGGACGCGGCTGGACGTGCCGGTCACCCCGGTTCCGAGCAGGCCGAGCACGGCCACGGCCGCCCCGGTCGCGGCGGCCGCGGTGACGGCCCAGGCCAGCACGAGACGCTTCACGCTCCCACCCTCCCCCACGTACGGCTAAGCGCAGGTTAAGGCGACGCTAACGGTGCTCGGTGCATCACCACGGACCGTCTACGGTTTGGGTATATGGCTGACATCCTGCTCATCGAGGACGACGTGACCATCCGGACGTCGTTGAGCCGGGGCCTGCGCGATCTCGGCCACGCGGTCTCCTCCTCCCCGACCGCGCTGGAGGGGTTGCGGCTGGCCGTGCAGGACCGTCCCGACCTGATCGTGCTCGACCTGGGCCTGCCCGACCTCGACGGCGTCGAGCTGCTGCGCATGTTGCGGGCGGTGAGCAGGGTGCCGGTGATCGTGGCGACCGCCCGCGACGGCGACGCCGAGATGGTGCCCGTCCTGGACGCGGGGGCCGACGACTACGTGGTCAAGCCGTACAGCGCCCGGCAGCTCGACGCCCGGGTGCGGGCGGTGCTGCGGCGCGCGGGCGAGGCCGCGCCGGAGCCGCTGGCCGTGGGCGGGCTGCGGGTCGATCCCCGGGCGCGCACGGCCACGCTCGACGGGGTGTCCCTCGACCTCACGCCGCGCGAGTTCGACGTGCTGCACTTCCTCGCGGCCCGGCCCGGCGAGGTGGTCACCAAGCGCGAGCTGCTGACGGAGGTGTGGCGGCTGCCGTACGGCGGCGCCGACAAGACCGTGGACGTGCACCTGTCGTGGCTGCGCAGGAAGCTCGGCGAGACCGCGGCCGAGCCCCGCTACCTGCACACCGTCAGAGGCGTCGGGGTCAAGCTGGTCGGGCCGTCGTGAGGCGCTGGCTGGCGCTGCTGGTGGCGGCGACGACGTCGCTCGTGCTGATCGCCCTGCTGGTGCCGATGGCGCTGCTGATCGGCACCGTGGCCGAGAACGGCGCGATGAGCCGGGCCACCGCCGCCGCGGAGTCCGTCGCGGTCGCGGTCGGCACGCCTGATTTGCCGCTGGCCGTGGAGCAGGTGCCGCGGCGGGTGACGGTGTTCCTGCCCGGCGGGGACACGATGGGCGCGCCCGCCGCCCGCTCTGACGCCGTGCGGCTGGCCGCGACGGGCCGCAGCGTGACCGCCGTCGCCCCCGGCGGCCGGGAGGTGCTGGTCTCGGCGCAGTCCCCCGACGGCACGGCCGTGATCAGGGTGTTCGTGCCGGACGACGAGCTGACGCACGGCGTGCGGGCGGCCTGGCTGGCGCTGCTCGTGCTCGGGCTGGGGCTCATGGTGCTCGGCATCGTGCTGGCCGACCGGCTGGCGCTGGCCGTGACCCGGCCCGTGGTCGGGCTGGCCCGCGTGTCGCACCGGCTGGCCGGCGGCGACCTGAGCGCGCGGGCCGAGCCGGGCGGGCCGCCGGAGGTGCGGTCGGTGGCGCTGGCGCTCAACCATCTGGCCGGGCGCATCGGCGACCTGCTGGCCGCCGAGCGCGAGTCGGTCGCCGACCTGTCCCACCGGCTGCGCACGCCGCTGACCGGGCTGCGGCTGGAGGCCGAGTCGCTGCGCGACCCGGAGGAGGCCGCCCGGGTCCAGAACAGGGTGGACGCGCTGGAGCGGGCGGTCAGCGCGGTCATCACCGAGGCGCGGCGGCGCTCGGCCGGGCGCGGCTCGTGCGACGCGGCCGAGGTGGTGCGCGAGCGGGTGCGGTTCTGGTCGGTGCTGGCCGAGGACCAGGGGCGGCCGGTGTCGGTGTCGCTGCCCGACGCGCCCGCGCCGGTCGCCGTCGGCGGCGAGGAGCTGGCCGCGTGCGTGGACGCGCTGCTCGGCAACGTGTTCGCGCACACCCCGGAGGGGACCGCCATGGCCGTGCGGCTGTCGTCCCGGCCGGCCGGGGCCCTGCTGGTCGTCGAGGACTCGGGGCCGGGGTTCGACCCGGGGGCGCTGGAGCGGGGGATCAGCGGGGGCGGCTCGACCGGCCTGGGGCTGGACATCGCGCGGCGCACCGCCGAGTCGTGCGGCGGCACGCTCGCCGTCTCGGCGCCCGAGGGCGGCGGGGCCCGCGTGGAGCTGACGCTGACCGCCCCCGGCGGGGCTCTCAGCAGTCCTTGAGTATGCCTTCCATCGCGCTCTTCTCGCCGTCGGTGATCCAGACGTCGTACTTGCTCTTCACGTCGATCTGGCGGGCGATGTAGGCGCACCGGTACGCCTTGCGCGGCGGCAGCCAGGTGGCCGCGTCGGAGTCGCTCTTCTGGTTGTTCAGCGGGCCGTCCACCGCCAGCAGGTTCAGCGGGTCGTTGGCGAACTCCTTGCGCTTGGTGGGCGACCACTGCTGCGCGCCCTTCTGCCAGGCGTCCGACAGCGGCACCAGGTGGTCGATCTGGACGGCCGTGCTGGTGTCCTGGCCGCGCTTGAACTTGATGG
This sequence comes from Nonomuraea sp. NPDC001684, assembly GCF_053596515.1. Lineage (NCBI taxonomy): Bacteria > Bacillati > Actinomycetota > Actinomycetes > Streptosporangiales > Streptosporangiaceae > Nonomuraea > Nonomuraea sp. NPDC001684. Next base: position 21,362 of record NZ_JBSFGJ010000041.1, on the reverse strand, counting down.
TCTTGCCGCTGTAGGGGTCGTCCAGGGTGCCGGTGAGGACGATGCAGTCGTGGGTGCCCGACTTGAACGTCTCGTCCTTCAGGTCGCGCTTGAGGATGTCGTTGCGGGTGTCGCAGCCGTTGTGGTCGACGTCGGCCCAGGCGGGGCCGAACTCGTCGCGGTCGAAGCCGGTGCGCGGGGCTCGTCCCTTGACCTTGAGCTTGTCCAGCTTCTTGCGGGCGTCCGAGACCGATGCGGAGTCCGGTTTGGCCGGGTCCGGGCCGCCCGACTGCGCCTCCAGGCCGCCGCAGCCGGCCAGCATCGTCACCATGGCCAGACCGGCCGTGAACGCCCGTGTGCGCACGTGATCCCCCAGACTTCGGTTTTCGTAAAGTCTAGGTATAGCAAGTACCCCTAAATGGTCTCATAATGCTAAAAGGGCGTCCAAGAGCCACCCTGCCAGGTACGCGGTGAACGACGACCTGACGTGGATCCGGTACTCGCCGGCCGCCCGCCGTTCCAGGATCACCGAGGCCCGGCCCAGCAGCGTCTGCGCGTGCCCGGGGAACACGTCGGGATGCAGGTCCACGGGACAGCCGGTGATCAGGACGTCGTCCGCCATCGGCCCGGACAGCTCCAGGATCGTCCGCTGCCCCGAGACGTCCACCCAGCCGGGCCCCGGCGCGGCGTCCCCGGTCACCAGCCACCACGACGGGCCGAGCCGCAGGCCCACGCCGGGATCGGCGCCCCTGACCTCCCACATCGGCTCGAACGGCAGCTCGCGCAGCCGCACCGACGGCCCGCTCGCCGCCGCGAACCGGTCGGCGAACGCCGCCGCCGGGCTCTCCCGCGCCGGAACGCCCCCGAGTGCCGCGGGCGCGTCCTCCTCCAGGGGGTCGCCGTCGCGGCGGGTGTTGTCCGGGTCGTACAGGACCGGCTCGACGACCGTCACGCCGGTGGCCGCCGCCCCCGACACCGCCGTGAGCCGGTCCCCGGGCACGACGTCCCTGACCATGGCCAGCCCGAACGTCCGGCCGAGCGCGGCACTGGCGTAGCCGGAGGTGACGTGCCCCAGCATGGGCGCGCCCGGCCCGCCCCTGACGAGCTGGGCGCCCTCCTCGATCGGCGTCGCGGGGTCGTCGGCGAGCAGGCCGACCAGGCGTTTGCGGCCCTCGCGGGCGGTGTCGGGGCGCGCGTGCGAGCGTTTGCCCACGAAGTCGGGCTTGCGCGCGGAGACGATCCACGACATGCCGAGGTCGTGCGGCGTGACCGTGCCGTCGGTCTCCTGGCCGACGATGGCGAACCCCTTCTCGGCCCGCAGCACGTGCATCGCCTCGGTCCCGTACGGCACCGCGCCCAGCTCCAGCACCGCCTCCCACAACGCCCTGCCGTACGGCCAGGGCACGTTGACCTCGTAGGCCAGCTCGCCGGAGAAGCTGATCCGGAACACCCGGCCGGGCACGCCGAGCACGTCCGTCCCGGCGTACCGCATGAAGGGCAGGCCGAGCGCACCGGGCGCGACGGCGGCGATCACCCGCCGCGCCTTGGGGCCGGCCACGGCGACCGTCGCCCAGTGGTCGGTGACCGAGGTGAAGGAGACGTCGAGCTGCGGCCACTCGGTCTGCCGCCACTCCTCCAGCCAGTCGAGCACCGCGGCGGCGTTGCCGGTGGTCGTGGTCATCAGGTAGTGGTCGGCGGCGAGCCTGGTCGTGGTGCCGTCGTCGAACACCATGCCGTCGGCCCGGCACATGAGCCCGTAGCGGCAGGCCCCGACGGCGAGCGTGGAGTACATGTTGGTGTAGATCCGGTCCAGGAACGCGCCCGCGTCCGCGCCCCGGATGTCGATCTTGCCCAGGGTGGAGGCGTCCATGGCGGCGACGGAGGTGCGGGCGGCCACGCACTCGCGCGCCACGGCGGCCTCCATGGTCTCGCCGTCCAGCGGGAAGTAGCGGGGGCGTTTCCACTGGCCGACGTCCTCGAACACCGCGCCCGCCGCGACGTGCGCGGCGTGCATGGCGGTGGTCCTGACCGGGTCGGAGAGCGCGCCGCGGTCGCGCCCGGCCAGCGTCGCGAACGACACCGGCGTGTACGGCGGCCGGAACGTGGTCGTGCCCACCTGCCCCGGCGCGGTCCCGAGCAGCGCCGACATCACGCCCACGACGACCGTCCCCGACGTCTTGCCCTGGTCGGCGCCGGTGCCCGCGGTGGTGTAGCGCTTGACGTGCTCGACCGAGCGCATCCCGGCGCCGGTCGCCCTGGCCAGGTCGGCCACGGTCACGTCGCGGTGCAGGTCGGCGAAGGCGGGCTCGTCGCCGTCCCCCTCGACCAGCCACAACGCCGCGGGTGGCCGCGGGGGGCGCTCGTCGCAGTCGGGCACGCGGAGTTCGCGGGCGGCGGATCCGGCGGCCTCCCGGCCGGCGGCGTGGCCGTCGGCGATGGCCTCGCGGGTGCCGTACCGGCCGCGGCAGGCGCCCGCGGAGCGTTCGGCCTGCGCCGAGACGTCCGGGACGAACGCCTGCACTCCCTCGTCGAAGCGCACCCGTCCCTGCGACTGGCTGAACAGGTGCACGGCGGGGTTCCAGCCGCCCGCCACGGCCAGCAGGTCGGCCTCGATGTGCCGCTCCCCCACCCGCACGCCGGTCAGCACGCCGTCCGCGCCGGCCGTGGTGCCGGTGATCACCTGCCCGGCCAGGGCGTCGGGGGTGAGTCCTTCGGGGCGCGGGTCGACGATCGCGGCGATCTCCACGCCGGCCGCGCGCAGGTCCGCGGCGGCCTCGTAGCCGGAGTCGGCGCAGGCCAGGACGACCGCGCGGCGGCCGGGCAGCACGCCGTACCGGTTGGCGTAGGCGCGGGCGGCCGAGGCCAGCATGACGCCGGGCCGGTCGTTGCCGGGGAAGGCGAGCGAACGCTCGTGGGCGCCGGTCGCCAGGATGACCCGGCGGGCCCTGATGTGCCACAGCCGCTCGCCGCGCGCCCGCCGCTCGACGGCCACCACGTAGTTGTGGTCGTGGTAGCCGACGGCCGTGGTCCTGGTGAGCACCCGCACGCCGGACAGGTCGAGCGAGTCCACCCAGTCGAGCGCGGGCGCCCCGTCGAGCAGCACCCGGCTGTTCAGCAGGTCGCCGCCGAGGCGGGGCTGGTCGTCGAGCAGGATCACCCGGGCCGCGCGCGCCGCGGCGGCCGCCGCCAGCCCGGCCGGGCCGCCGCCGACCACCAGCACGTCGCAGTGCAGGTAACCCTTGTCGCAGCGCCGGTCGTCGGCCGCGTCGAGGTCCACCCGGCCCTTGCCGCGCAGGCTCCACGCCTCCAGCCCGTCGTACAGCTCCACCGTCGTGGCCGCCAGCATCGGGTCGGCGCCCACGCGGACCAGGGCGTTCGGCTCCTCGGGGCCGGCCGAGAAGACGCCGCGCGGGCGGCCGGACTCCACCCCCCGGCCCACCACCCGCACCCCGTTGCGCAGCAGTGCCGCGGCCAGCGTGTCGCCCGGCTCCCCCTGGAGGGGACGGCCGTCGAAGGTGAACCTCATGGCGCCTTCCTGATCTCGTGCGTGACCGTGTGCCGTTCGACGGTGAACCAGGTCCGGCAGCCGTGCGTGTGGAACCAGCGTTCGCGGAACCAGCCCTTGGGGTTGTCGCGCAGGAAGACGTAGGCGGCCCACTCCTGGTCGGACAGCTCGCCGGGGGCCTGCGGGTAGGGGATCCCGGCCTGGCCGCCGTAGTGGAACTCGGTCTCGTCGCGGGGGCCGCAGTGGGGGCAGTCAAGCAGCAGCATCAGTGGGCCACCGCCGCCGCGCCGTGCTCGTCCACGAGCGCGCCCGTGGTGAACCGCTCCAGCGCGAACGGCTCGGCCAGCGGGTGCGGCCGGCCGTTGGCGATCGTGTCGGCGTACACCCAGCCGGAGCCGGGGGTCGCCTTGAAGCCGCCGGTGCCCCACCCGGCGTTGACGTAGAGGCCGTCCACGGGGGTGGCGCCGATGATCGGGGAGGCGTCCGGCGAGACGTCCACGATCCCGGCCCACGTCCGCAGCACGCGGACCCGGCTGAACAGCGGGAACAGCTCCAGGGCCGCCGCCATCTGCGCCTCGATCACGTGGCACCCGCCGCGCTGCCCGTAGGAGTTGTACGCGTCGATGCCCGCCCCCATGACCAGCTCGCCCTTGTGCGCCTGGCTGACGTACACGTGGACGGCGTTGGACATGACGACGCAGTCGAGCACCGGCTCCAGCAGCTCCGACACCAGCGCCTGGAGCGGGTGCGACTGCAGCGGCAGCCGGATCCCGGCCCGTTCGGCCAGGACCGAGGTGTGCCCGGCCGAGGCGAGCGCCACCGTGCCCGCCGCGATGGGCCCGCGCGAGGTGCGCACGCCGGTCACCCGGTTGCCGGTGATCTCGAACCCGGTCACCTCGCAGCCCTGGATCAGGTCCACGCCGTACGCGTCGGCCTGGCGGGCCAGCGCCCAGGCGACGTGGTCGTGCTTGGCGATGCCGCCGCGCCGCTGCAAGGTGGCCCCCAGGACGGGGTAGCGGGCCCGGCCGGAGACGTTGACGATCGGGCAGAACTTCCTGACCTCGTCGGCGTCCAGCCATTCGGCGTCCACGCCGTTGAGCCGGTTGGCGTTGACCCGCCGCCTGCCCTCGCGCACGTCGTGCAGGTTGTGCGCCAGGTTGAGCACGCCGCGCTGGCTGAACTGCAGGTCGTAGTCCAGTTCCGCGCTCAGGCCCTCCCACAGCTTCAGCGAGTGCTCGTAGAGGGCGGCGCTCTCGTCCCACAGGTAGTTGGAGCGGATGATGGTGGTGTTGCGGGCCATGTTGCCGCCGGCCAGCCAGCCCTTCTCCAGGACGGCGACGTTCGTCAGGCCGTGGTTCCTGGCCAGGTAGTAGGCGGTGGCCAGGCCGTGCCCGCCGCCGCCCACGATGACCACGTCGTAGGAGGGCCGCGGCTCGGGGTTGCGCCAGAGGAAGCCGGGGTGGGTCAACGTCTGATCTTCTCCATCCGGGGGTCGAACAGCGGCTCGGCGGCGACCTCCGCGGGCACGCGGCGGCCGAAGTACGAGATGTCCACCCGCGTCCCCGCTCCGGCCAGCTCGGCCGGCAGCCAGGCGTAGGCGATCGGACGGCCGATGGTGTGCCCGTACGCGGCGCTGGTGACGTACCCGGCGACGCGACCGGCGTGCCAGACCGGTTCCTTGCCCATGACCACCTCGGCGCTGAGCAGCGGCACGAGCCTGCGCGACGGTTCGGCGCGCAGCGCGTCGCGGCCGTGGAAGTCCTTGTCCTCCTTGACCGCGAAGCCCAGCCCGGCCTCGTACGGGTCGTGCTCGGTGGTCATGTCCACGCCCCAGAGCCGGTACCCCTTCTCCAGCCGGAGGCTGTTGAACGCGGCCCGCCCGCCCGCGACCGGCGTCCCGGCGGACCGCAGCGTGTCCCACAGTTTGAGCCCCATGTCGGCGCCGGTGTAGAGCTCCCAGCCCAGCTCGCCCACGTACGAGACGCGCATCGCGAGCACCGGCACCTGCCCGACGTACCCGGACCGGCAGGTGAAGTAGCGGAAGCCCTCGTTGGACAGGTCCATGTCCGTGAGCCCCTGCACCAGCTCCCTGGCCTGCGGCCCCCACACGCCGACGCAGCAGGTGCCGGGCGTGATGTCCCTGATGTGCACCCCGCGGGGGGCGTGCCGGGTCAGCCAGTCGAGGTCGAGGTTGCTGTTCGCGCCGAGCTGGAACCTGTCCTCGGCCAGCCGCGCCGCCGTGAGGTCGGAGCGGATGCCGCCACCGGCGTCCAGCAGCAGGGTGTAGGTGACCGTGCCGGGCTTCTTGTCCACGTTGTTGGTGGTCATGTGCTGGAGGAAGGCCGCCGCGCCCGGACCGCTGACCTCGATGCGCTTGAGCGAGGTCATGTCGTAGAGCGCGACCCGCTCGCGGGTGGCCCACGCCTCGGCGGCCGCGATGGGCGACCAGTGACGGGCGGCCCAAGCGTCCCGCCGGTCGGCGCCGATCCGCGGCTCTTCGAGGCCGGCGAGCAGCGGCTCGTTCGCCTCGAACCAGTGCGGCCGCTCCCATCCGGCCGACTCCAGGAAGTACGCGCCCAGCTCCACCTGACGCGGATGGAACGGGCTGGTCCGCATCGGCCGCGGCGACTCCATGGGCTGCAACGGGTGGATGACGTCGTAGACCTCGACGAAGTTCTGCCTGCCGCGCTCCTCGACGTAGGCGGGCGACAGCTGCGCCTGCTCGAACCTGGCCAGTTCGCACTCGTGCAGGTCCACCTGCGACCGGCCGGTCACCAGCAGCTCGGCGACCGCCCTGGCCACCCCGGCCGAGTGCGTCACCCAGACGGCCTCGGCCAGCCAGAACCCGTCCAGGTGCGGCGCCTCGCCGATCAGCGGGAAGCCGTCGGCGGTGAAGGAGAAGACGCCGTTGATGCCGTCCTCGTACTTGGAGCCGGCCAGGGCGGGCAGCAGCTCGGCGGCGTCGCGCCAGGCGGGTTCGAAGTCCTCCTCGGTGAACGACTGGACCGAGGGCATGGTGGTGCCCTTGGGGCCGATCTCGTGCTGGGCGACCGGCATGGGGCGGTGGGCGTAGGAGCCGATGCCGATGCGGTCGCCGTGCTGCCGGGCGTACAGGTCGCGGTCCTGGTGGCGCAGGATGGGGCCCTCGGGCTGCGGGGGCAGGGGGCCGGACTTCGCGTACTGGTGGGCCAGCGGCAGCAGCGGCACGCTCAGCCCGGCCATCTCCCCGATCGACGGGCCCCAGAATCCGGCCGCGCACACGACCACGTCGGCCGGGATCGTCCGGTACTCCCCCGCGGCCAGGCAGGAGACGCCGGTGACCCGGCCGCCCTGCTGCTCGACGCCGGTCACGGTGTGCCCGCCGAGGAAGCGCGCCCCGCGTTCGGTGGCCCGCGCCGCCTGCGTCTCGCCGCAGGCCACGGCGGCGGCCAGGCCGTCGCTCGGCACGTGGAAGCCGCCCAGCACCCGGTCGCGGTCCAGCATCGGCCACAGCTCGGCGCACTGCGCGGCGTCCAGCAGGCGCCCTTCGACGCCCCATGACTGCGCCCAGCCGAGCTTGCGGTGCAGGTCGGTCCAACGCTCGGGGGTGGTGGCCACCTCCAGGCCGCCGACCTGGCGGAAGCAGTGCGCGCCGAGCGCGGTGTACTTGCGCACGGTGTAGGCGGCGAACTCGGTCATGGTCTTGGACGGGTTCGTCTGGAAGACCAGGCCGGGGGCGTGCGAGCTGGAGCCGCCCGCGGCGAAGAGCGGGCCCTGCTCCACCACGGTGACGTCGCTCCAGCCGCGTTCGGTTAGCTCGTCGGCCACCGCGCACCCCACGATCCCGGCTCCGATGATCACCACGCGCGGCCGACCCATCACGCCTCCGGCTGTTCCTTAATACGCAACACGCACCGGACTACGCAACGAACATAAGGCCCTGGCTCCCCGCGGACAAGAGCTAGCCGAGCGGCGAGGTGTCCCGTCCCAGGTACGTCACCGGCCCGGCGTCGGCCACCGCCAGCTCCGCGAAGCCGAGCCGGTCGTAGAAGGCCCGCGCGGGCGCGTTCGTGCTGACCATCCCCAGATGCAGCCGCGGCACCCCGGCGGCGCGCAGGCCGTCGACGAAGGCGCTCATGAGCCGGCGTCCCCAGCCCTTGCCCTGCCAGTCGGGCAGCAGGTCGATGTGCAGGTGGGCGGGGTGGCCGGCCAGCTCGGGCACCAGCATGCGCTCGGGCCGGTGGTGCAGGGCGAGCATCACGTCGTCCGCCGTGACCGGCGGGTCGGCGGGAAGGGGGCAGCGGGCCGCGGCCGCCGGGATCCACTCCTCGCGGTAGCGGCGGACGAACGCCGCCGTGTCCGCGGTGCCCACGACGTAGCCGACGGCCTGGCCCGTGCCGTCGTCCACGACGTGGGCGTGCTCGGGCTCCAGGGTGACGTAGGGGGCGGCGAAGATGTCGCCCATGAGCAGGTCGGAGGCGTACTGGCCGCGGGCGTCGCCACCGGCGTCGGCCGTGCGCACGCAGATGTCGTAGACGGCGGCCAGATCGGCCGGACGGTAGGAACGTACGAAGGGGGCGGTCATTCCCGACAACGTACTAGAAGGACCGTCTAGGTGATCAGGATGCCGCCGTCCACCGGCAGCGTGACACCGGTGACGTACGACGAGGCGTCGGAGGCCAGGAAGACCGCCGCCGCCACCAGCTCGGCCGGGTCGCCGGGCCGTTTCATCGGCACCCGCAGCTCCAGCATGCGTTCCAGGTAGCCGGGCGGGTACTGCTCGGTCATCTCCGAGGCGAAGAACCCCGGCTCCAGGCAGTTGACCCGGATGCCGCGCCGGGCCGTCCACTGCTGGGCCAGGTCGCGGGTGAGCCCTGCCACGGCCGCCTTCGACGCGCTGTAGGCGGCCTGCGGCAGCCCGGCGGTGGTCGCGCCGAGGATGCTGCCGATGTTCACGATCGACGAGCCCGGCCGCATCACCCGCGCGCACGCCTGCGCCATCCAGTACGTGCCGTGCAGGTTGATCTCCACCACCCGGCGGAACTCCTCGGGCCGCTCGCGCAGCGCGGGCACGGCGGTGCCGACCCCCGCGTTGTTGATCAGCACGTCGACCGCCCCGAACTCGGCCACGGCCGCGGCGACCAGCGCGTCGCACTCCTCCGGCGCCGCCACGTCGGTCGGGACCGGGAGGCAGCGGCGCCCGGTCTCCTCGACCAGGCGCCCGGTCTCCGCCAGCCGATCCGCGCGCCGGGCGCCGATCACGACGTCGGCGCCGGCCTCGGCCAGCCCACGGGCGAAGGCCACGCCCAGCCCCGACGACGCGCCCGTGACGATGGCGACCTTGCCGTCGAGGCTGAAGCGCTCCAGCACGTCAGAGCCCGTATTCCTTGACGATGCGCTCGTGCCGCTCGACCTCGACGTCGATCTCGCGGGCCAGGTCGAGCCAGGCCAGCGGGTGCACCCAGCGCTCGGTGGCGTCGTCGAGCAGGGCGTCGACCTCGGCGGCCGACACGTCCGGCGGCACCGCGACCCAGCCGAACACGCCCGGCAGCGACTCGCCGCTGGTCGGGTGGGTGACGGTGTAGTTCTCGTCGCTGTAGACCCACATCGGCCAGCCGCGCTCGGCCATGACCTCGGTGAACTCCGCCCAGTCCTCCTCGCTCGGCGCGGCGCCGTCGAAGAAGTAGCTGGTGTAACCGCCGGGACGCAGGATGCGCACGGCCGCGAACGGCGGCACGAAGTTCTGCTGCTCCTGCGGGTCTTCCGGGACGGGCTCCAGCAGCTGCGGGTCGAACACGACCAGGTCGCCGGCGTTGTAGTCCATGCCGCGCGGCTGCGGCAGCGCCAGCCGGGCGGTGGCCGGGCCGGTGCGGATGGACAACACCTGGCGCTGGCCGCCGTCGGGCGCCGGGAGGATGAGCCGGATCAGGCCCATCTCCTCCTCGATCGGGCCCTGCTTGGACTTGATCGGCATGCCGATCTTGGCCGCGCCCTTGCGCACGGTGTCCCAGTCTTCCGCCGAGGTGGCCATGACGACCATGCGCCAGACGTCCTCGTCGGTCAGCTCGTCGAGCACCTCGGCCAGGACGCCGGCGGCCCTGTCGTTGTGGTCGAGCTGCTGGGCGGCGCCGGACAGCAGGCGCCTGGCCTCGATGCCGGCCCCGGCCGCGACCGCGTGCTCGGCGGCGTCGAGCGTCTCCGGCCAGCGCTCGCGGGCGCTGTGGAGCCTGGCCAGCGCGAGGTACTGGGCGGCGTGCGGCAGCAGCGCGGCCATCTGCTCCAGGCGCTCGTCCTGGCGGGCCTCGATGAGCAGGGTGGTCAGGTAGGCGATGTCGTCGGGGTCGGCCGAGGCGATGTCGCCGGAGTCGACCAGCAGCTTCCAGTAGATGTCGGCGCCCGCCGCGGGGAAGCCGAGGAAGCCGAGCGTGGTGGTGTGGCGGCGGGTGGCCTCCAGGTCCTGCCCGGACAGCGGCGCGAGCCAGCCCACCCACTTCTCGGGGTCGGCGTTGAAGCCGTCGGCGGCGTCGAACAGGCCGACCCGCTCGGTCAGGGGCCCGGGGGCCGCGGGCTCGGAGGTGGCGTCGGCGGCGGCCCGCAGCGCGGCGACGCGCTCGGTCAGGTCGCCGGTCTCGCCGCGCAGCTCCGCCGCGCCGGACTCGGCCAGGTCGGCCAGCAGGCGGGCCTGCCACACGCCGTTCCTGGCCAGGGCCAGCTCGCCCGCGACCAGCGCGAGCTCGACGCGGGCGCGGTAGCCGCCCATCATGCCGAAGTAGTCGATCCACTGGCGCAGCACCCGGCCGAGCTGCCAGGTGTTGGTGATCTGGGAGGATCCGGCCAGCTTGGCGACCGCGCGCGACCACTCGACGAAGACCCGCGGGTGCTCGCCGACCACGTCGAGGTCGGGCAGCGCGTCGACGGCCTCGGCCGTGCGGCCGAGCTCGGCCAGGATGAGCGCGCGGCGCACGCCCTCGCGGTGGGCCTTGGCGGGCGGGTCGTCGGGGGCGAAGTCGGCGGCGGCCTGCAGGGCGGCCAGCGCGTCGTCGGCCCGGCCGGCGGCCAGCAGGGCGCGGGCGCCCTCGGCGCCGAGCTCCCAGCTCGCCTCGCGACCGGCCGTGCGCAGCCGCTCGACCGCGGACTCGGCGTAGGCGACGGCCTCGCCGGCCTTGCCCGCGTCGACGAGCGCCGCGACGTACTGGGTGACCAGGCCGCTGAAGGCGGGCCGCTCCGGGCTCATGCCCTCCAGGAAGGCGCCCACCGTCTCCAGGCGGTCACCGGCGTAGCCGGGGCCGTCGGTGTTGGCCCACACGACGGCCATCGCCTCGACGGCGGCCGGGGTGGCCGGGCAGTCGCGCACGTCTTCGCGCTGGGCGAACGTGAGCAGCTGCCGCGCGTCGTCGATGGCCACCGCGCCCTGGGCCCGGTCGCCGATGCGGCCCATGAGGTGCCAGTAGCGGGCGTAGAACTCCAGCCAGGGCAGCTCCAGCGTCTCGGCCTGCTGGGCGATGGCCGGGGCCATCACGTCGAGCTGCGGATACCGGCCCTCGTAGGCCTGTGCGGGAAGGTCTCCCAGCGCCATGGCGAGGCCAACGTTGCCCGCCTCGGAAAGCTGCTGCTGGGTTTCGCCGACCCAGGCCCAGATGTCCACGTCCATGGGCAGTCAGTCTGCCAGGTCAACGAGCGTGCCCAAAACGCAGAAGCTCGATCAGCTCGTCCGATTCGCTGTCGCGCAGGACCGAGAAGACCGGGGCCATCAGGTCGTCGGTGGTCTCCTCGACCTGGGCCCGCCGCGCCACGACGTCGGGGCCGGGGGTGGCGTAGGGCTCGGGCCAGGTGAAGAACCTGGCGATCGTCACGCCGTCGGCGTAGCCGAAGGGGGTGGTGTCGTGGACGGCGGCGAGCGTGGCCTCCAGGGGGTGCAGGCCGGCCGCGAGCACGGCGTTGGCGTGCAGGCCCCCGCGCAGCTCGCGCAGGACGTGCATGAGCTGGACGGCGCGCGCGGGCGGGTCGTCCGGCAGCGGCACCGCCCGCCAGCCGGCGAACAGCGGCGCGCCCACCGGCGAGGCCTGCGCGACGACCGGTTCGAGCAGCTCGGCGATCCGGGCGCAGCCGTCGTGACCGCCGAGCTTGCGCCGGCCCCACTGCCTGCACGCCTCGGTGTAGAGCTCGACGGCCTGCTCGACGGGCATCTTCCTGCCGCCGTTCCAGCTCTCCTCGACGTGGGCGGCGGGGAAGAAGACCGCCACCGAGGTGACCACGTCGGCGTGGCACTCGCCGAGCACCCCGCAGCGCCCGCGGAAGTACAGCTCGCGCGGGCCGAGCCCGTGCTGCTCGCAGACGGCCTTGGCCTCGCGGGAGACCATGAAGCCGCCGCCGTACTGGCCGATCGGCGCCTTGACCTGGACCGCCGTGGTACGCGGGTCCGCCATCCTCAACCCCTCCTCGGTTCGGAAAGTGGACCCAGCATCCCTCAGGAGAACATCATTCTGCAAGCATCAGCTCGCCGCTCGCCAGGATCACCGCCGGGCCGGACAGGTAGCTCGTGTCCTCGTCGAGGATGACGGTCAGCGAGCCGCCGGTGACCTCGACGGTCCAGGTGCCGGTGGTGTCGCCGGACATGTGCGCGGCGGCCACGGCGGTCGCCACGGCGCCGGTGCCGCAGGAGCGCGTCTCGCCCGAGCCGCGCTCGTAGACCCGCATCACCACGCGGCTGACGCCGACCGGGTTGAACAGCTCGATGTTGACGCCCGCCGGGAACACCCCGGTGTCGAAGCCGGGCTGGTGGCTGAGGTCGAGCTGGACGACCGGGTCGCCGATCGCGCAGGCCAGGTGGGGGTTGCCCATGTCGACGTGGAGACCGGAGTACTCGTGTCCGCCGACGCCCGCCACGCTCTCGCCCAGCACGGCCGGCTTGCCCATGTCGACCGTGATGTCGCCGTTGGGCTCGACCCGGACCCGCCGCGGGCCGCCCCTGGTGGCCAGGCAGAACTCCGTCCCCTCCACCAGCCCCGCGTCCACCAGGTAGCGGGCGAAGACGCGTACGCCGTTGCCGCACATCTCCGCGACGCTGCCGTCGGCGTTGCGATAGTCCATGAACCAGTCGGCCACCGCGGCCTGCTCGGCCACCTCGGTGTGCTCCTTGGTCCTGGCGACCCGGAGCACGCCGTCGGCGCCGATCCCGGCCCGCCGGTCACAGATCTTGGCCACGAGCGCGGCCGTCACTTCCACGCCGTCGTCGGGATCGGGCAGGATGACGAAATCGTTCTCGGTGCCGTGCCCCTTGAGAAACCGCATTGCCTGAGTTTATGCCGCACCCGGGTCGGCGATGTGCGCCAGGGATCGTTCAAGCAGGTCGGGGGCGTCGTACGGGAGCCAGCGCACCCGCGGGTCGCGGCGGAACCACGACTCCTGGCGGCGGGCGAAGCGCCTGGTGGCCCTGACCGTCTCGGCGAACGCCTGCTCCTCGGTCCACTCCCCCTCCAGGAACCGGATGACCTGGGCGTAACCGAGCGCGCGGCCCGCCGTGCGCCCCTCGGCCAGGCCCTGCCCGAGCAGCGCGCGGACCTCCTCGACCAGGCCGGCCGCCCACATGCGCTCGACCCGCAGCTCGATGCGCTCGTCCAGCACGGGCCGCGGCACCTCCAGGCCGAGCTGCACGCTGGGATAGACGGCGTCGTAGGACGGCATGGTGGCCGAGAACGGCCGGCCGGAGTGCTCGATCACCTCCAGCGCGCGCACGATGCGGCGGCCGTTGCTCGGCAGGATCGCCTCGGCGGCGGGCGGGTCGAGCTCGCGCAGCCGCTCGTACAGGGGGGCCGGGCCGCGCTCGGCCAGCTCCGCCTCCAGCCGGGCCCTGATCACCGGGTCGGTGCCGGGGAACTCCAGGTCATCGAGGGCCGCGCGGACGTAGAGGCCGCTGCCGCCCACCAGCACCGGGACGTCGATCTTCGCGAACAGCTCCCTGGCCAGCCGCTGGTACTCGGCGACGCTGGCCGTGACCGTGACGTCCCAGATGTCCAGCAGATGGTGGGGGACGCCGCGCTGCTCGGCGGGGGTGAGCTTGGCCGTGCCGATGTCCATGCCGCGGTAGAGCTGCATGGAGTCGGCGTTGACGCACTCGCCCCCGAGCCGGAGCGCGAGGTCGACGGCGAGATCGGACTTCCCGGCCGCCGTGGGGCCCACGACGGCGATGACTGGCTGCTGGCGCACACCGACCAGTGTGTCAACTGTCCGGGTGTGGACGGACCACCTACAGGTCGAGGAGCGTCGGCTGGAGGTATCCCTCGTGGGTCAGCAGCCAGCGCTTGGTCTCCACCCCCACGCCGCCGCTGAACCCGCCCAGCCCGTTGCCCGCGACCACCCGGTGGCAGGGCACGATGATGGGGATCGGGTTGGAGCCCATGATCGAGCCGATGCCGCGGGCGGGCACGCTCGACCCGGCGCGCCGGGCCAGCTCGCCGTAGGTGACGGCGGTGCCGTACGGGACGCGGTGCAGGGCCTGGAGCACCTGCAGCCGGGAGCCGGTCATCAGCCGCCAGTCCACGGGGGTGCTGAACGTGCGCAGCTCGCCGGCGAAATAAGCGTTCAGCTCGGCGACCGCGCAGGCCGTACGATCCGCATCATGAACCTCAGCCAGGCCGAGCCGACCGGCCAGTCCGGCGGGCGACCCCCATCCCGAGGCGACCAGCCCCCGCTCGGTGACGGCCAGGACGAACGGGCCGACCGGCGTCGGCACCTCGGCGAACGCGACCGTGGACAGCGTGGACTGCGTGGTCATCATGTCCTCACGTGAACTCGTGGTGCTGGGCACCTCCAGCGCGGTGCCCACCCGACACCGTAACCACAACGGGTACCTTCTGCGCTGGGACGGGCAAGGCTACCTTTTCGACCCGGGCGAGGGCACGCAGCGGCAGATGCTGCACGCCGGGCTGAGCGCGAACGACGTCCACTGGCTGTGCGTGACCCACTTCCACGGCGACCACTGCCTGGGCGTGCCCGGGGTCGTGCAGCGCATCGCCCGCGACCGGGTGCGCCATCCGGTGCGCGCGGTCTTCCCCGCCGCCGGCGAGACGTACTGGCGCAGGCTGCGGCACGCGGCCGCGTTCGCCGACACGAAGGTGATCGAGGAGCATCCGGTCTCCGGCGCGCTGGCCGGGGTGGGGCCGCTGATCGCCCGCCGCCTGTCCCACCCCGTCGAGTCGTACGGCTACCGCGTCCAGGAGCCGCCCGGCCGCCGCATGCTTCCCGACCGGCTGGCCCGCCACGGCATCCGCGGCCCGGAGGTCGGCGAGCTCCAGCGCACCGGCTCGGTCCGGGGCGTCACGCTCGCCGAGTGCAGCGAGCCCAGGCCGGGGCAGAGCGCCGCGTTCGTCATGGACACCCGCCTGTGCGACGCCGTGTTCGAGCTGGCCTTCGGGGCCGACCTGCTGGTGATCGAGTCGACGTTCCTGTCCGCCGAGAGCGCGCTGGCCAAGGAGTACGGGCACCTGACGGCGTTCGAGGCGGGCGTGGTGGCGGCCGACGCGGGGGTGCGCAGGCTGGTGCTCACGCACTTCTCCGAGCGGTACGGGTTCGCCGAGGAGCCGGCGTTCGTGGCGGAGGTACGCCGCAGCTACGACGGCGAAGTGATCACCGCCCGCGACCTGATGCGCATCCCCGTCCCCCGCCGCCCCCAGGCCTGACGCGCCTTCCGGCGCCGCCTCGTCAGCGCCACACGCCGGTGAAGTAGCCGACGCCGTAGGGCGAGGACCGCATGAGCAGCGTGCCGGTCAGCGGCGTCCCCTCGGCGGCGCCGGCCAGCACCTGGAGGGCCGCGCGGCCGGTCACCCACAGCCGGTCGGCCTCGACGGGGTCGAGCGCGGCCAGCGCCGCCGCGTCGGCCCTGCCGACCGCCTCGGCGATCAGGTCGTCGTACGGCCCGGCCGCCTCGTCGTACCGGCCCGGGGCCCGCGGGGTCAGGCAGGCCGAGCCGTCGGCCATGACCAGCAGCGCGACCCGTCCGAGGGCGGCCAGCCCGGCGCCGATCGCCCGGCACTCGCCCGGAGCGGCGTCGAAGGCGACCGCCTGCCCGGGAACCCCGTCGGCGTCGGTGGCGGGGGGCTGTTCGGGGTCGTTCAGGAGGCGGCGGCCGACGGTCAGGGACAGCGGCAGCACGGGCGCGCCCTCGCCCACCGTGATGTCGAAGCCCCAGGGCCGCAGGGAGCCCGCCGCGGCGCCGTCGTAGGAGCGGGTCGTCTCCGCGCCGCCCACCACGACCAGCACGTCGGGACGGGCGGCCCGGAGCGCGGCGACCGCGGTACGGCAGGCCGCGCGCAGCTCGGGCAGCCCGGTCACGATCAGCGGGGTTTGCGGGCAGACGGCCGCGGCGACAAGCACGAGCGCAAGCGTACGCGCCACCCGCCCCAACCCGGCGGTCAGGTCGTGTAGGGGTCGTGGCCTTGTGCGATGGCGGTGAGCAGGCCCTGGGTGTAGGCGTGGGCCGCCTGGTGGAGGCCGCCGCCGAAGCTGATCCTGGCCACCCCCAGCTCCGCCAGCCGCGCGTACGACGGCGCCTTCGGCCGGAACAGGATGTTCACCGGCCCGCCCACCTCGGCGACGAGGGCCGCGATCTCGCCCTCGTCCGCCAGCGTGATCGGGTACACGCAGTCGGCCCCGGCCTCCAGGTAGCGCCGCCCGCGCGACACCGCCGCCGCCCGGTCGCGCAGGCCCCGCACGTAGGTGTCGACCCGGGCGTTGATCACCAGGGCGTCGCCCGCGGCCGCCCGCACGCCGGCCAGGAAGTCCGCCTGCGCCCCGGCGTCGACCAGCTCGCCGGTACGCGGGTCGGAGTCCTCCACGTTGCAGCCCACCGCCCCGGCCTCGGCCAGCCGCTCGGCCAGCTCGGCCGGCGCGAGCCCGTAACCGCGTTCGACGTCGGCGGTCACGGGCACGTCCACGGCCCTGGCGATGCGGGCGATGGCAGCCATCATCTCGCCGACCGGCGTGCTCTCGCCGTCGGCGTACCCCAGCACGCGGGAGACGGCCGCGCTGCCGGTGGCCACCACCGGGAACCCGGCCTCCTGGACCGCGCGCGCCGAGGCGGCGTCCCAGACGTTGGGCAGGATCAGCGGGCTGCCGGGCACGTGCAGCCGTCGCAACGTGGCCGCTCTGTCAGTCGTCATGCCCGGCACCCTACGAGGACGGCCGGCTCTCCAGCAGATCCATTACCGGCCGGAAAGGGCGAGCCACTTGGGGGCGGTGTCTCAGCAGCCGCTCTTGGCGCACTGGCCGCTGAGCACGCCCGCGGGGCCGTCGGCGGGATTGTCGCCGTCCGGCTGCGGGGCCTTGGCGGACGGCGTGCCGGGCTTCTTGCCGGTGCCCGTCCGCGTCGTGCCGCCGGTGCCGTCGGAACCGGTCGATCCCTTGTCGGCGGGGTCGGAGCCGCCGCCCGTGTCCGTGACGGCGTCGCCCATGGCGGAGTCGTCGGAGCCGTCGGTGGGCAGGCCGTCGTCGGGGGCGTCGGTGGTGGCGTCGCCCATGGTGGCGTCCTCGTCGGCCTCGAACACCTCGTCGCCGGCGCTCGTAGCCGGGGACGGGCGGCCGGAGCCCTGCTCCTGCTGGGTGCTCTGGCCGGGCTTGGCCGCCAGCAGGTAGCCGGCGCCGCCCGCGGCGAGCACGCCCACGAGGGCGAACGCGGCGATGACGGCGGTCTTCCTGCTCTTGCCCGGGGGTCTCGGGGACGGGCCCGGCCCGGAGAGGATCTCCTGACGATCCGTCTCGGTCGGATCATGCATGGTGGTGCAGCTCCCTGCGGTCGTATCGGGGAAAGCTCGCCGGCTTCCGCGGGTGATGGACCACACTAGCCGCAGCAGCGGAATGCTCGCACACCAATCACAAAGGAATCACGACTTGTCCCCCCAAAGATCTGTTTGCCCAGGTGGCCGTCCCCGGCTGGGCGCCGCGGCCGGGGCGGCCGGGGTACTCGTCACGGCCGGGCTCGGGATTTTCCTCGCATTCACCAGTTCTCCGGAATCGCGCCCGCAAATCCGCCGTGAATTCGATCAGGAAACACCGCTTATCCCAAGATCGTATTTTCCTTCGCGGATCGCGGGCTCGCCGGTGGCCGAGCCGTCCCCGGCGCCGCCCACCCCGTCGGCGGGCCCCTGGTCGCCCGGCCCCTGGTCGCCGGGCTGGATGGAGGCCGTGCCGGCGCCCGACCGGCCCACGACGGCGGAGCCGGAGCCGGGCGAGCCCTCGCATTCTCCGGGCAAGGGCAGGCCGGTGAAGGGCGAGCCGTCATCGCCGTTCTCGCCCAGGGCGCTTCCCACGCGTCCGCCGCTGGTCGCGCCGCCGCGTCCGTCCCGGCGGGCCGCCGTACGCCGTCCGGCTCCGCACGCGTCCCCGCAGGCGCCGCCCAGGGAACGGGTCGTCCCCGAGCCGGACCGTCAGGCGCCTCCCCCGCCGCCGCCTCCCTCCGTACGGCCGGGCGGGCCCGACCCGTGCGCCACGTTCGACGACTTCCGCCGGCAGCCGTGCTACAGCTTCCTCGACCGTCTCAGGCGCTGACCCACGCGCGACACCCCGCCGTCCCGAAGGAGCGGCGGGGTGTCGGAACGCGGTGGCTCAGTGGGCCGAGCAGGCTCCGGCGGCCGGGGCGGGAGCCGCCGGGCGGCCGACGGACGGCATGCCGAGCAGCACGCCGGGCCCCTTCGCCGGGGCGCCCTGGCGCGCCTCCCAGGCGTCGCCGGCCCGCGTGCGCCGCACCGCCCGGACCGCGCCGTCGGCGACCAGGTGGTGGGGGGCGGCGTAGGTGACCTCGACGGTGACCATGTCACCGGGCCTCGGGGTCTCCTCGCCCACCGCGAAGTGCACGAGCCGGTTGTCGGCGGCGCGGCCGGACAGGCGGCGCGTGGCGTCGTCCTTGCGGCCCTCGCCCTCGGCGACCAGCACCTCCAGCGTGCGGCCGACCTGCTTCTTGTTCTCCTCCCAGGAGATCTCCTCCTGCAGGGCCACCAGGCGCTCGTAACGCTCCTGGACGACCTCCTTCGGGATCTGGTCCTCCATGGTGGCCGCCGGGGTGCCCGGACGGATGGAGTACTGGAAGGTGAAGGCGTTGGCGAAGCGGCTCTGCCGGACGACGTCGAGGGTGGCCTGGAAGTCGTCCTCGGTCTCGCCGGGGAAGCCGACGATGATGTCGGTCGAGATGGCCGCGTCGGGCATGGCGGCCCGCACCCGCTCGATGATGCCGAGGTAGCGCTCGGCCCGGTAGGAGCGGCGCATGGCCTTCAGCACGCGGTCGGAGCCCGACTGCAACGGCATGTGCAGCTGGTGCATGACGTTGGGCGTCTCGGCCATGGCGGCGATGACGTCGTCGGTGAAGGCGGCCGGGTGGGGCGAGGTGAAGCGCACCCGCTCCAGGCCCTCGACGTCGCCGCAGGCGCGCAGCAGCTTGCCGAAGGCCAGCCGGTCGCCGAACTCGACGCCGTAGGTGTTGACGTTCTGGCCGAGCAGCGTCACCTCCAGGACGCCCTGGCCGACGAGCGTGCGCACCTCGGACAGGACGTCGCCGGGACGGCGGTCCTTCTCCTTGCCGCGCAGCGACGGCACGATGCAGAACGTGCAGGTGTTGTTGCAGCCGACCGAGATCGCGACCCACGCCGCGTAGGCCGACTCGCGCTTGGTGGGCAGCGTGGAGGGGAAGACCTCCAGCGACTCCTTCAGCTCGACCTGCGCCTCGCCGGCCACCCGGGCCCGCTCCAGCAGCACCGGCAGGGATCCGATGTTGTGGGTGCCGAAGACGACGTCGACCCAGGGCGCCTTGCGGACGATCTCGCCCTGGTCCTTCTGGGCCAGGCAGCCGCCCACCGCGATCTGCATGCGCGGGTTGTCCATCTTGGCCGGCCGCAGGTGGCCGAGGTTTCCGTAAAGGCGGTTGTCGGCGTTCTCCCGCACGGCGCACGTGTTGAACACGACGACGTCGGCCGTCCGGCCGTCGGGGGCCGGCACGTAGCCGGCGTCTTCCAGCAGGCCGGAAAGGCGCTCGGAGTCGTGCACGTTCATCTGGCACCCGTATGTGCGCACTTCGTACGTGCGGGCGCTCTCCTGGGTCACAGTCATGGCAGGTTCAAGGGTAGTCGTTGTCCGGCTCGCGGCAGCCGCCCCCGTCTAAAACACCAGCTTGACGGCTCGATGTGACCGGATCGGTACCACCTGGTTAGTGACCAGCGCCTTAATGACCTCTACCGTTTTGGTCCATGACGGAGAACGGCGACGCCACTCCACTCGTTCAGTTGGAGGGCGTCAACAAGCGCTTCGGGGCGTTGCACGTCCTGAAGGACATCAACTTGACCGTCTCTCGTGGCGAGGTTCTGGTGGTCATCGGGCCTTCGGGCGGTGGAAAGTCCACGCTGTGCCGGACGATCAACCGCCTGGAGACGATCGACGACGGCAGGATCGTGTTCGACGGCCAGGTGCTGCCCGAGGAGGGCAGGGGGCTGGCCAGGCTGCGGTCCGAGGTCGGCATGGTGTTCCAGTCCTTCAACCTGTTCGCGCACAAGACCATCCGCGAGAACGTCACGCTCGGCCCGATCAAGGTGCGCCGCAAGGACCGCCAGGCGGCCGACGCGCGGGCCATGGAGCTGCTGGAACGGGTGGGCATCGCCGCGCAGGCGGACAAGTACCCGGCCCAGCTCTCCGGCGGCCAGCAGCAGCGGGTCGCGATCGCGCGTGCGCTGGCCATGGACCCGAAGATGATCCTCTTCGACGAGCCCACCTCGGCCCTGGACCCGGAGATGGTCCAGGAGGTGCTCGACGTGATGATCGGGCTGGCACGTGACGGCATGACGATGATGGTCGTCACGCACGAGATGGGATTCGCCCGCCGGGCCGCCAACCGGGTGGTCTTCATGGCGGACGGGCAGATCGTGGAGGAGAACACCCCCGACGAGTTCTTCACCAACGCGCAGACCGACCGCGCGCGTGATTTCCTTTCGAAGATCCTCACGCACTGAGATTTTGAGGCAGGTATACATGCACATGCGTCGTTTGGGAGCGGTGGTCACGGGAGTGGGCATGCTCGCCGCTCTGGCCGCCTGCGGCGGTGACAAGACCTACGCCAGCGTCCTGGAGAAGGTTCAGGACGGCGGCAAGGTCGTGGTCGGCACCAAGTGGGACCAGCCGAGCCTGGGCTTGAAGAAGGGGTCGGAGCCGGAGGGCTTCGACGTCGACGTCGCCAAGGCCGTGCTGAAGGAGATGAACGGCGGCAAGGACGCGCAGATCGAGTGGAAGGAGTCGGCCTCCTCCAACCGCGAGCCCTTCCTCCAGAACGGCACCGTCGACATCGTCTTCGCCACCTACTCCATCACCGAGGAGCGCAAGGCCAAGGTGTCCTTCGGCGGCCCGTACGTGATCGCGCACCAGGACATCATGGTCCGCAAGGACGACGCCGCGATCAACGCCCCGCAGGACCTCAAGGGCAAGAAGATCTGCAAGGCGGCCGGCTCCAACTCCTACAAGCGCGTCACCGACCCGCCCCCGGACGGCAAGCTCGACATCGACGCCACGACCGTCGACGCGGCCAACTACTCCGAGTGCGTGCAGAAGCTGTCGGGCAGCAACCTCGACGCCGTCACCACCGACGACCTGATCCTGGCGGGCTTCGCCAAGCAGGCCGGCGGCAACTTCAAGGTGCTCGGCCAGGGCTTCACCGACGAGAAGTACGGCATCGGCCTGAAGAAGGGCGACACCAAGACGTGTGAGGCCGTCAACACCGCGGTGAAGAAGATCTGGGACAACGGCACCATGAAGCAGCTGCTGGAGAAGTGGTTCGGGCAGCTCTTCGGGCCACTCCTCGGTGGAGGCGTCCAGGTCCCGTAGCGCCGCGCCGAATCGCGACAGTCGTACACCGGGCAACACGTGAGTGGGA
>NZ_JBSFGJ010000040.1:0-40553 GCF_053596515.1 Nonomuraea sp. NPDC001684 | reverse complement strand
GCAGCCGCTCGCGGGTGTCCAGGTTGTAGACGTGGGCGACGACGACGAAGGCGTCGGGCGGCTCGTCCACGATGACGGACCACCGAGCGGGGGTGAGGACCATGGGCGCGTCGCCCTGGTCGGCGACGTTCGCGGTGCTGCAACGTATCGGCCGCTCGCTCATGATGCCCATCGCCGTGCTGCCCGCCGCCGGCCTGCTCTTCCGCTTCGGCCAGGACGACCTGCTCGGCAAGGACGGCCTCGGCGGCCTCCTGCCCTGGATGCTGCCCGTCGCCAACGTCCTGGCCGCGGCCGGCGGCGCCCTGTTCGACAACCTGCCCGTGCTGTTCGCGATCGGCGTCGCGATCGGGTTCGCGCGCAAGTCCGACGGCTCCACCGCCCTCGCCGCCCTGGTCGGCTACCTGGTGTTCGACCGCGTCAGCCGCACGCTCTTCTACGACGCGGGTCACGGCGCGGTCTACGACAAGGTCGTCGTCACCACCCCGCAGGGGCCGATGCTCAACCTGGGGGCCCAGAACCCCACCGGCGTGCTCGGCGGCATCGTCATCGGCATCACCGCGGCGCTGCTCTGGCAGCGCTTCTACCGGCTGAAGCCGCCCCCGTGGCTGGCCTTCTTCGGCGGACGCCGCTCGGTCCCGATCATCACCGCCGTCGCCGCCCTGCTGCTCGGCGTCGTGTTCGGGCTGGTCTGGCGGCCGGTGGGCGACTGGCTGTCCGGCGTCGGCGACTGGCTCTCGGCCCACGGCACCGTGGGCACCGGCATCTACGGCGTGGCCAACCGCCTGCTGATCCCCGTCGGCCTGCACCACTTCCTCAACACCATCGTCTGGTTCACGCTGCCCGAGTGCCACGCCGGCGTGAACGGCGCCACCCGGGACGCCGCCGGCGACCTGAACTGCTACTTCGCCGGCGAGCAGGGCGCCGGCATCTTCATGACCGGCTTCTTCCCCGTCATGATGTTCGGGCTGCTCGGGGCCGCCATCGCCATGTGGCGGGCGGCCCCGCCGGAACGCCGCAAGTCCGTGGGCGGCATCATGTTGTCGGCCGGGCTGACGGCATTCATCACCGGCATAACCGAGCCCCTGGAATTCGCCTTCATTTTCGTCGCGCCGGTGCTTTTCGTGGTGCACGCCCTGCTGACCGGGCTGTCGATGGCCCTGATGGCGGAATTGGGCGCGCGGCTCGGCTTCACCTTCTCCGGCGGCGCCATTGACATGCTGCTGAACGCCAGCAAATCGAACACCCACCGGCTCGGGCTGATCATCGGCTTCGGGCTGCTGTATTTCGTTCTCTATTATCTGATCTTCGCGTTCCTGATCCGCCGCCTGAACATCCCCACCCCCGGCCACGAACCCCCCGCCCCGCCGGCCCCCTAGGCGCCCCCGCGCCGACGACGAAGCCCCCGCCCTCCTGCTCGCGCAGGGGGACGGGGGCCCGTTCAGGCTCGCCTCAGCGGGTCAGACGGCGTTCTTCGGGTCGCCGTGGCAGCGCTTGTACTTCTTGCCCGACCCGCAGGGGCAGGGCGCGTTGCGCTCGACGTTCCCGTACGCGGCCCGCTCGGCCGACGTGGTGCGCACCCGCGTGTGCTCGACGTCGCCCTGCTCGCCCGGGGCGGAGTACTCAAGCTCGGCCGGGCGCTGCGGCGCGCGCAGGGCGGTGGAGATGATCGACCGCGTCTCGGTGACCGCGGCGTCCTCCTCCTCGACGATCGGGTTCTCCTGCACCTCGACCTCAAGGTTGAACAGGAAGCCGACGGAGTCCTCCTTGATGCCCTCCAGCATCGCGGAGAACATCTCGAAGCCCTCGCGCTGGTACTCGATCTGCGGGTCCTTCTGCGCGTAGGCCCGCATGCCGATGCCCTCGCGCAGGTAGTCCATCTCGTAGAGGTGCTCGCGCCACTTGCGGTCGAGCACCGACAGGATGACCTGACGCTCGAAGTTGCGCGTGGCCTCCGCCCCGAGCTGCTCCTCGCGCCTGGCGTACGCCTCCAGGGCGTCGGCCTTGATCTTCTCGGAGATGAACTCGGCGGTCAGCTCCTCGCGGCTGCCGGCCTCCTCGACGAGGTTGTCGATGGTGACCGTGACCGGGTAGAGCTCGCCGAACGCCTTCCACAGCCGGTCGAGGTCCCACTCCTCGGCGAAGCCCTCGGAGGTGGCGCCCGCGACGTAGCCGTCGATCACGTCGCCGATGAAGCCGCGCACCTGGTCGTGCAGGTCGGCGCCCTCCAGCACGCGGCGGCGCTCGGAGTAGATCACCTTGCGCTGCCGGTTCATGACCTCGTCGTACTTCAGAACTTCCTTGCGGATCTCGAAGTTCTGCTGCTCGACCTGGTGCTGGGCGGAGGCGATGGCCTTGGAGACGATGCCCGACTCGATCGGCTGGTCGTCGGGGATGCTCAGCCTGTTCATGATCAGCTCGACCCTGGCCGCGTTGAACAGGCGCATGAGGTCGTCGCCGAGCGAGAGGTAGAAGCGCGACTCGCCGGGGTCGCCCTGACGGCCGGAACGGCCGCGGAGCTGGTTGTCGATGCGGCGCGACTCGTGCCGCTCGGTGCCGAGGACGTAGAGGCCGCCGAGCTGGGTGACCTCGTCGTGCTCGGCCTTGACGGCCGCCCTGGCCTTCTCCAGCGCCTCGGGGTAGGCCTTCTCGTACTCCTCCGGCGTGTCGACCGGGTCGAGGCCGCGCTGGCGCAGTTCGAGGTCGGCGCGGAACTCGGAGTTGCCGCCGAGCATGATGTCGGTGCCTCGACCGGCCATGTTCGTGGCGACGGTGACGGCGCCCTTGCGGCCCGCCTCGGCGATGATCGACGCCTCACGCGCGTGGTTCTTCGCGTTGAGCACCTCGTGCGGCACGCCGCGCCGCTTGAGCGCCTTGGACAGCCGCTCGGACTTCTCCACCGACGTGGTGCCCACGAGGACCGGCTGACCGGCCTCGTAACGCTCCTTGATGTCCTCGACGACCGCGTTGAACTTGGCGTCCTCGGTCTTGTAGACGACGTCCGGCTGGTCCTTGCGGACCATCGGCCGGTTGGTCGGGATCGGGACGACGCCCAGCTTGTACGTCTGGTGGAACTCGTTGGCCTCGGTGGCGGCCGTGCCGGTCATGCCGGACAGCTTGGCGTAGAGGCGGAAGTAGTTCTGGAGGGTGACCGTGGCGAGAGTCTGGTTCTCGTCCTTGATCTTCACGCCTTCCTTGGCCTCGATGGCCTGGTGCATGCCCTCGTTGTAGCGCCGGCCGTGCAGCACGCGGCCGGTGAACTCGTCGACGATGAGCACCTCGCCGTCGGCGACGATGTAGTCCTTGTCCTTCTTGAACAGCTCTTTCGCCTTGAGCGCGTTGTTCAGGAAGCCGACCAGGTGGGTGTGCTCGGGCTTGTAGAGGTTGTCGATGCCGAGCCAGTCCTCGACCTTCTCGACGCCGGCCTCCAGGATGCCGACCGTGCGCTTCTTCTCGTCGACGATGTAGTCGCCGGTGCTCTCCTCGCCCGGGTTCTTCGCCTCGACGCCCTTGCGCAGCCGCGGCACGATCTTGGCGAACTCGCTGTACCACTTGCCCGACTGCTCGCCGGGGCCGGAGATGATCAGCGGCGTGCGGGCCTCGTCGATGAGGATCGAGTCGACCTCGTCGACGACCGCGAAGTTGTGGCCGCGCTGGACGCACTCCTCCAGCGACCACGCCATGTTGTCGCGCAGGTAGTCGAAGCCGAACTCGTTGTTGGTGCCGTACGTGATGTCGGCCTCGTACTGCTTGCGACGCTCGTCGGGCGCCTGCCCGGACACGATGCAGCCGACCTCCAGCCCGAGGAAGCGGTGCACGCGGCCCATGGTCTCGGCGTCGCGCTTGGCCAGGTAGTCGTTGACCGTGACCACGTGGACGCCCTTGCCGGACAGGGCGTTGAGATAGGCGGGCAACGTACAGGTCAGGGTCTTGCCCTCACCGGTGCGCATCTCGGAGATGTTGCCCAGGTGGAGGTTGGCGCCGCCCATGATCTGCACGTCGAAGTGCCGCTGGCCGAGCACGCGGCGAGCCGCCTCGCGGACGGTCGCGAACGCCTCGGGAAGCAGGTCGTCGAGGCTCTCGCCGTCGGCGTAACGCTGCTTGAACTCGTCGGTCAGCGCGCGCAACTCCGCGTCGGACAGGCTCGTGAAGTCGTCCTCGATGGAGTTGACCTGATCGGCGATCCGCTTGAGCTTGCGCAGAGTCTTGCCTTCGCCGGCACGTAGGATCTTGTCGAGAATGGCTGCCACTTTATGTAAAGCTCCTCGCAGGTCTACCCCGGCGGCGCCGCCAGGAGGAGAGGCCGAGACAAACTTCCCCGGTTGCCATCGTAGGCGGTTCCGCAACCAGACACAGCCACCGTGACGACGAGGGCGCCGGACACGTCTGGGAGAATGGGGCCAAGGCAGAGGGTATGCCGGTTGAGCGCCGGTTCGCACCAATAGCGGGATATCCGGCAAAGGAAGGATTTAGTCATGGTTGAGGGGAAGAAGTCCGAGCACACGGAGAATCTCGGCAACCACGGCGGGCGCGCCTCCTCGTGGCTGGCCGTGACTGTCATGGTGGTGGGCACCATCGTGGCCGGCTTCGGGCTGACGGCCGACAACTGGACGCTGGTCTGGGTCGGCGCCGGTGTGTTCGTCGTCGGCGGCATCCTCGCCCTCGTCTTCGACATCTTCACGGACGTGGTGATCGACGCGCCCCGCGTCGGCATGCGCGCCGAAGACCACCGCTGACCCACCCGGCACACGGCGGGCCCCGACGGACCGGGCGCCCGCCGTTCCCATGCCCGGCCCCTCCTGGACTCTTTCTTCTCGGCATCCAATTCCCCAACCCCGGTACATCGGCGTGTCGCCCCCGCCCCTCCTGCCCCTCGCCCGGCGCGTCTCTCCCCGGGCCGGCACATGCCGGGGAGCGGGCCGATTCTGTCGGTGGGCGCCGCTAAATTCCTCCCATGGATAGCCCTACCGTCCCCCAAAGCCTCCCGGGGTTCGCCGCATGACGAACGTGACCGACCTGACCGCCGACGAGGCGCGCCGGGTCATCCTGCGCGCCCAGGGGCTCATCGGCGCCGACGCGCGCAAGGGCGGGGTGCGCGGCATGCTCCGCCGGCTCGGCGCCGTACAGCTCGACACGATCTCCGTCCTGGCCCGCTCCCACGAGCTGGTCGCCTACGCGCGCCTGGGCGCGGTGGGCAGGCCCACGGTCGAGCGCGCCTACTGGCACGATCCCGCCCAGAGCTTCGAGTACTGGTGTCACGCCGCCTGCATCCTGCCCATCGAGCACTGGCCGCTCTACGCCTTCCGGCGCCGCGCCTACCGCGACCGGCGCTACCGCTGGCACGAGGTGCCCGACAGCGTCGACAAGCTGCTGCAGCAGGTGCGCGACTCGGGCCCGCTCACGACGTCCGACGTCGGCGGCGCCAAGAACGGCGGCCCGTGGTGGGACTGGTCCGACTCCAAGATCGGGCTGGAGTGGCTGCTCGACATTGGTGAGATCACCTGCGTGCGCCGCGTCGGCTGGCGCCGCGTCTACGACCTGACCGAGCGCGTGGTGCCCGCCGACCTGCTGGCCGACGACCTGCCCGACGAGGAGTGCGTCGTCCTCCTGGCCGCCATCGCGGGCCGGTCGCTCGGGGTGGCCAACCGTACCGACCTGCTCGACTTCCTGCGGCTCAAGGGCAAGTACGCGGCGATGCTCGACCAGGCCCTGCTCAGCGGCGCCGCCGGGCTGGTGCCGGTCAAGGTGGCGGGCTGGCCGGCCAAGAAGGGCCAGGCCAACGCGTGGGCCGATCCGCAGGCGCTGGAGTCCGAGCCGCGCGGCCGCCACCGCACGACGCTGCTGTCGCCGTTCGACTCCCTGATCTGGCACCGCGGCCGCACCGAGCGCGTCTTCGGCTTCAAGTACCAGCTTGAGCTCTACGTGCCCAAGGAGAAGCGCGTCCACGGCTACTTCACGATGCCGGTGCTGGCCGGGGGCCGCCTGATCGGCCGGGTCGACCCGGCTCGTGAGGGCACCACCCTGGTCGCCCGTCAGGTCCACCTGGAGCCCGGCCTGTCCCCGGCCAAGTGGGCCGACGCCTTCCGCGACGCCCTGTGGTCGGCCGCCGATTGGGTGGGCTGCGACGCCGTCCGCGTCGAACGCACCGACCCTCCGGAGCTCGCCCACCTCCTGACCGCGCCACGGCCGTAGATCATCAGCGGGCCGGCGCCACGGCCGCGCCCGCCACGGCCGGAGAAAGGGGAACAGCGAACGAGGGACGGCGATCGCGCCGGCTCACCGTCCCGGGAGGACAGATCCGGGGGCGCGGCCGGCGGCCTTCGCACATGCCCGCGCCAGGGTCAGGTGATCTCCAGCATGCGTTCGCGTACCGCGTAGACCACCGCTTCCATCCGCGAGTGCAGCTGAAGCTTGTCGAGGATGTTGCGGACGTGGTTCTTCACCGTGTTCTCGGAGATGAACAGCTGCTTGGCGATCTCGCGGTTGTTCATGCCCTTGGCGACCAGGCGCAGGACCTCCATCTCGCGGTCGGTCAGCCGGGGCACGGGGAGCTGCGGCGGGCGTTCGGCCTCCTTGCGGCTCATGTTCGCGAACTCGCTGATGAGCTTGGCGGCCATCGCCGGGTTGATTAAGGACTGGCCCTCGTGCACGCCCCGCACCGCGGCGGGCACGTCGTTGATCTGCACGTCCTTCAGCAGGTATCCGGTGGCGCCGGCCTTGATGGCCTCGAAGAGGTCCTCCTCCTCGTCGCTCACCGTCAGCATGATGATGCGGGTGCTCGGGACGGACGCCCTGATGCTCTTGGTCGCCTCGATCCCGTCCTGCCGGGGCATGCGCACGTCCATCAGCGCGACGTCGGGCATGAGGCGATCGGCCAGTTCGACCGCCTCCTGCCCGTCGCTCGCCTCACCGACCACCTCGATGTCGGGCTCCGCGGCCAGCGTCAACGCCAGGCTTCGCCGGATCAGCTCGTGATCGTCAACGATCAGCACGCGGATCGGCTCGCTGTCTGCCGTGCGGACCTCGCCGGACTCGGTCACGAGCCCTCCTCGGTCCGACTTGCGCCTGCCTTGCTCACGGGGAACCTGCTCATCGGACGGCCGCTCCGCTGTCACGCCCGGTCGGGGCCGTAGCGGCGGTCCGCATGGCGGTTGTCCCGTCAGTACCCTCGCTTCGCTCGCTCATCTGAACCTGACTGAGCTCGCTCACGTCTCCTCCTCGTCGGGGGGCCAGAGCCGTCGGACCGCCATGATGGCACGTATGGCACGGTCCTCGGGTGGTCGAGAAGATCTTCCGGTGTGCGATCAGGGCTCTACGAGCCGCAACACGCCGTAGTTGTACCCGCGCCGGTTGTAGACCACGCTCGGCAGGCCGCTCTCCTTGTCACGGAACAGGTAGAAGTCGTGCCCGACCAGTTCCATCTCGAGCATGGCCTGGTCGATGGTCATGGGTTCCGCTCTGTGGAACTTCTCCCGCACGACGAGCGGGCCGTCGCCGTCCATCTCGATCGGGACGATGTCGTCGTCGAGCTTGTCCTCCTGCACCGGCAGGTCCTCGTAGGACTCGGCCGGCTCGGGGACGGGCTTGGCTCCCCGGGACGGCGGGCCGGCGACGTCAGGGAGCGTCGCGGTGAGCTCCGCCACCGAGGGCGGGCAGTGGTTGCCGTGATGGACCTTGCGCCGGTCGGCCAGCCGGCGGAGGCGGCCTTCCAGCTTGTCGAGGGCCAGGTCGAGGGCTACGAACCGGTCGTCGGCCGAGGCTTCGGCGCGGATGGCCGGGCCTTTCGAATGGATGGTGAGTTCGACGCGCTCGCGCTGGTCGGCGAGGCGAGGGTTGCGTTCTTTGGACACCTCCACATCGACTCGGATGAGTTTGTTGTCCAGACGTTCGATCCTGGCCAGCTTGGTCGTCACCTGGTCTCGGAACCGGTCACTCACTCCTGTGTGCCGACCCTTGACGATGATGTCCATGCAACAGCCCCCCTTCGTCTAACGACTGAGCAAGAGCGCCCGACGATGTGCGTACCGGACGGGGTTTCCTGTCCGCCTCTCTGTCACCGCTACCCTCTTCCGCCACGACGTCACCGGGTTCTCGGGTGGCACCCGTCCGGCCGACCTGGTCTTCGACCCCACATTCGCCTGCTGAGGATTTCGCAGCTCTGTTGCCACTACTGCCCTTCTCTTCTGGCGAGGGACATCTGGACCCTCGGGAAGGCAGGACTTACCCCTAAGCCGCACCGTGATCGGTCGACAAAGAGTCGCCTTACGTGGACCGTTTTGCCTGCGGCTGGCCTCGGCTAGCAGAGCCGGGGACACCGACTCTGCGCAACCACGGACCCGGACGGGTGCCATGTCAGAACGCTATCCGCATCCTGGGCGAATGTCAGCCGGAGGCTCGGCCAAAGGATCACTTTCCGTGATTTTCCCGGAGTTCCGGACGTCCGAATGACCCCGGCGCCGTCGGTCGCCAACCCCTGCGGCCACGCGGCTTCCGGTCGCCTGAGCTGTGCCATCTCTTGTTCCCGGGAAGAGACATCCCCTCTTCAAGACGTCCCCAAGAATTGGATCTTTCTTTACCGACAGTGATGCAGAGCAGTTTCAAGATCTTCGGCGTGTCGCGGCGAGGGTGGCCGCCAACGGCACCCGCAGACCGGCGGCGCGCAGTGCTCGCGCGGCTTCGGTGAGCGAGGCGCCGGTGGTCAGGACGTCGTCCAGCAGCACCGCAGACGGCGCTGGAGGGCCTTTCACGCGCCCGGCCACACAGAGGGACCCGGCGAGGTTCGCGGCGCGCTGCGTGGAACTCAGGCCCGCCTGGTCGGCCACCCGCCGAGCCTGCCGCAGCGCCGCCCACGGCTCGGCCCGCACGCCGGACGCGACCAGATGACGGGCGACGAGCACCGCCACCCGGCCCATGGGATCGTGCCCACGGACCCGCAGCGCCCTCCTCGCGCTCGGCACCGGCACGACGGCGAACGGCCCCCGCGCCCATCCGGCCCCGGTCCCCGCCGCCGCGCCCAGCGCCGTGAGCACGGTGAACGCCAGCACCTGCGCCAGCACGCCGGCCAGCCCCACCGCCCCTCGCTCCTTGTACGCCAGGATCGCCGCGCGGGCCGCGCCCTCGTACGACGTGGCCGACCAGCACTCGGGCAGGCCGGGCGGGCCCGGCTCAGGCCCGCGCCTGGCGGGCGCGACCGCCATCCCGGCCGCGCATCCGGCGCAACACCGCGCCCCGGCACGCCCGCAGCCCACGCAGGACTGCGGCAGAAACACATCGAGCACCCCCGCCAACACGCCCCCAGCATGCCCCCCACCACCGACAGTTCCCCGGCTCCGCGCACGCGCCTCCAGCTCAGATGGGAGGCGGTCCGGGGGACGGGCCCCTCGCAGTCCCGGCGGAGGACCCACCCAAGGCACGACCGAACCCAGGTGGGAGGCGGTCCGGGGGACGGGTTCAGCCCAGGGGGAAGAAGGGGTTCTTGGCGTTGGGTTCGATCTTGCTGGTCCAGCCCTGGCGGTCCTGGTTGAGCTCGATGATCTTGGGGCCCTTCTCGGTGCTCGCCTCCGCGAGCACCCGCCCGTTCAGCGCCGTCACCCCCGCCAGCCGGTCCTTCAGCGGGATCCCGATGGTCTCGCCGTCGCCGATGTCGATCTCGTTCAGGATCTGCCCGGCCTTGCTCTTGATGAGGACGAGCAGGTGCTCGTCGTCCTCCCAGGCGATGTCCTCGATCTCGTACTCGACCTCCGTCGAGGTCAGCGTCTGGAGGTTGCCGAGCATGGGCCCGTTGAGCCCCTCGCTCAGCGCCCCGAGCTGCACGGTGTTCTTGCCGGTGCGCAGGGCCACCCGCACGCCGTCCCTGGCGATCCGGAACGCGGTGACGTCGAGGCCGTCGAGCCCGGGGGCGGAGACGCGCTCGGGGCCGCGTCCGCCGTTGGGGTCGTACCGCAGGACCACCTTGTTGTGCTGGTCGAACGTCCACAGGGAGCCGTCGCGGCGCCAGGTGGGGTCGGTGAGGTCGGCGCCCTCGACGACCTGCTGCCAGCGGCCCTCGGGGGTGAGCCCGGCGATCGAGATGCCGGTGGAGGTCCGGGCCGCGACGATCGCGCCGGTCTGCTGCGTGGACAGCGCGAACGCCTTGAAGTCGGTGTTCCCCTCCCCCGCCGGTCCGGACACGGCGACGCCCGGGCCCTCGTCGCTCATGACGTGCACGGACCCCTTGCTGGTGTAGTACGGCGTGCCGCCGCCGTTCTCCAGCCAGTGGGCCTCCAGGTTGGGCGGCTCGGTCCAGTACTGCTCGCCGTCGACCTGCACCTCGATGGTGCGGCTGTTGGCGACCTTGTTGCTGGTCAGGCTGTACTTGAGCTGCGCCACCAGGGCGGCCTTCTCGCCCAGGTCGAGCGGCAGGAGCGGGCCCGAGAAGTTGATCAGGACGCGGTCCTCGCCGGTGCCGACCGACTCGACCTGCGTGCCCTCGGGGAACACGGTGCCCACGGCGCCGCGCAGCGCGCCGCTCGGCCCCTTGAGCAGCCGCTTGACGATGGTCTGGGCGAAGGTCTCGGTCGGCTTGAGCCGCAGGCACACCCGGTCGACGACCAGGCGCTCGCGGGCGCTGTTGAGGTAGTACAGGTTGGTCAGCCGGTACGCCCGCGCCACGTCGGACTTGGTGAGCAGCAGCCCGTCCGGCAGGTCGTCGACCCGGTAGGCGCCGCGGGCGTCCTTCTTGAGCACGAACGACCGCTCGGGCGCGTTCCCCGACAGCGGCACGTACGCGTCGTCGGGGTCGATGCGGGCGACCTGCTTGCCCTTGAGCCCGTACGTCTCCGGCTCGTCGCCCTCCCCCGGGGGGTCCACCTGGTACGCGTCCTCGATCACCGTCACCGGCCCGGACGCCTTCCACTTGGCCTGGGCCTTGGGCGTCAGGTACCTGGCCAGCACGGTGGGGTCGTCGGGGTAGGCCGCCATGGCCGCCTGGAGCCCCTTGATCAGGTACTCGGGGTTCCAGTCGTCGCGCGGCGGGACGGCGATCATGCGCTGGAACGGCTTGTTCAGCGGATCGCCGCCCCCGGTGTCGCTCACCGTGTACGGCCCGCTCACCGGGATCACGGTGCACCCCGAGCCCGCGCAGGCCACGGCCGCGGCGAGGGCGACCGCGGCGCCCACCCGTCTAGTCCTCCTCATGGCCGCCTCCGTCCCCCGAGGCCGGGAGCAGCACCGGCGTCATGTGGCTGCGCCAGGTGCGCCGCATCTCGATCTCGGGCGGCACCAGCGACAGCGGCGAGCCCTTCAGGTCGGCCCCGGCCAGCCTGGGCAGCGTGAGGCGGAACTGCGAGCCCTCGCCCGGCTGCCCCCACGCCTGCAGCCAGCCGCCGTGCAGCGTGGCGTCCTCGCGGGAGATGGCCAGGCCGAGCCCGGTGCCGCCGATGGTCCTGGCCCTGGACGGGTCGGCCCGCCAGAACCGGTCGAAGACCATCGTCTCCTCGCCCGGCTTGAGCCCGATCCCGTGGTCGCGCACGGCGACGGCGACGGCGTCCCGGTCGGCCCCCACGGTCACCACGATCTCCCTGCCCTCGCCGTGCTCGATGGCGTTGAACAGCAGGTTGCGCAGGATGCGCTCGACGCGGCGGTTGTCGACCTCGACCATGCACGGCTCGTGCGGCAGGCGGATGTCGAAGCGGGTGGAGTGGCGCTCGGCCAGCGCCTCGGAGTCGGCGATGGCCCGGTGGACGACGTCGCGCATGTCCACGGAGTCGACGTCGAGCGTGGCGGCGCCGGCGTCGTAGCGGCTGATCTCCAGCAGGTCGGCCAGCATCGACTCGAACCGTTCGAGCTGGGCCTGCATCAGCTCGGCCGAGCGGGCGGCCATGGGGTCGAAGTCCTCGCGGGCGTCGTACAGCAGGTCGGCGGCCATGCGGACGGTGGTCAGCGGCGTGCGCAGCTCGTGGGAGACGTCGGAGACGAACTGGCGCTGGACCTGCGACAGCTCCTCAAGCTGGTGGATCTTGAGCGCCAGGTTGGCGGCCATCTCGTTGAACGAGTTCGCCAGGCGGGCCAGGTCGTCCTCGCCGCGCACCTTGAGGCGTTCGTCCAGCTTGCCGGCGGCCAGGCGCTCGGCGGCCTGGCGGGCCAGCCGCACGGGCGTGACGACCTGCCGCGCGACCAGGTACGCGATGGCGGCCAGCAGCAGCACGAGCCCGAGCCCCACCACGACGATGGCCAGCCGGACGTTGGACAGCAGCTCCTCTTCCTCGCTGAACGGGAAGAAGTGGTAGACCTGGTAGTCCTGGCCGGTCGTGGGCTCGTGCACGACGCCGCCGACCACGAACGTCAGCGTGGCCTGGCTCTGCCCGGCGAACCTGATCGACTCGATCTGGATCTCGGTCTTGCCGTACTCGGCCCGGTTCATGTACTTCTGCAGGCGCTGCCGGAGCGAGGCGGGCACGTCGGCCTGCACCACCCGGCCCGAGGCCCGCGACATGCCGGGCTTGGCCTCGTTGAGTATGAGCACGTCGTAGCGCTTCTTGGAGCCGTCCTCGCCCGACCCGGTGACGGTGTCCATGACCTCGTCGAGCGGGTTGACCTTCTGGTCGGTGTCGGGGGCCTTGGCGCCGTCGTCGGAGGGCGGGATCAGCGCGTCGGCGATCTGCAGCCGGTCGGCGTACGCCTCGTTGAGCGACGACTGCTGGCTGCTCGCGACCACGGACCGGTTGATCTCGTCGGACAGGAACGTGCCGAGGACGACCACGACGGTCACGGAGATCACCAGTGTGCTGGTGACCACCTGGAGCTGGAGCGAGCGCCGCCACACGCTGCGCACCCGGCCCGCCGCACGGCGCACCCTCCGGCGGACGCCGCCGAGAATCTGGCGGATCGTCCGTCGGCGGGCTTTTCTGGTCGGGGGCATGGCGGGGCGGGGCGAAGGCTAGGCGGGGCCGGCTTTGTAGCCCACGCCGCGGACCGTCACGACGATCTCGGGGTGCTCGGGGTCCTTCTCGATCTTGGCGCGGAGTCGCTGCACGTGCACGTTCACCAGCCGGGTGTCGGCGGCGTGCCGGTAGCCCCAGACCTGCTCCAGCAGGACCTCGCGGGTGAAGACCTGGCGCGGCTTGCGGGCCAGGGCGACGAGCAGGTCGAACTCCAGCGGCGTGAGGTTGATCGTCTCCTCGCCGCGCTTGACCGAGTGGCCGGCCACGTCGATGGTGATGTCGCCGATCTGCAGGATCTCGGGCGTCGGCTCGTCGGTGCGGCGCAGCCGCGCCCGCACCCGCGCCACGAGCTCCTTGGGCTTGAACGGCTTGACGATGTAGTCGTCGGCACCGGACTCCAGCCCGAGCACGACGTCGATCGTGTCGCTCTTGGCGGTGAGCATCACGATCGGCACCCCCGACTCCGCCCTGATCCTGCGCGCCACGTCGATGCCGTCGGCGCCCGGCAGCATCAGGTCGAGCAGGACAAGGTCCGGGCGTGTATCCCGGAACGCGTCGAGGGCCTTGTCGCCGTCGGAGACGAAGGACGGCTCGAAGCCTTCTCCGCGCAACACGATGCCGAGCATCTCGGCGAGAGCGGCGTCGTCGTCGACGACCAGCACGCGACCTTTCATGGCCCCTCATTCGTTCTACGCATTGTGGGACATACCCGCACGATCGCTGAAGGTTACCCTTGGTCGGCCCATGTGTGGGACATGAGCCCTACGAAAGGCGAATTTTAGGTTCCCCCGGCAACCACAAACCCAGTCTGCGGTAACGGAGCGACTTTCGGCCATCCCCGGCTGCCTTCCTTGCCCCGTTTCGCCGATAAATGAGGGCAAGATGAGCCGGCGAATCACCTCGGTGACACCAGCCACCCGCCCAGCGTGCCAGGATTGGGATATGTCAGACGGTCACGGACGCACGCCCGAGACGCCCCCAGGCTGGTCTGCCGAACAGCCCCCGCCCTACAGCGCCCCGCAGGCTTCACCGTGGACCGCGCCGGGATCGCCCACGCAGACGCCGTACGGCCAACCGTACGAGCCGCAGGGCGAAGCCCCCCAGCCGCCGCCCTACGGCCCGCCGGGGCCTCAGCCACCCTACCCCCAGCCGGGCCACCCGCAGTCCGGTCATCCGCAGCCGGGGTACCCCCAGCCCGGATACCAACAGCCCGGATACCAACAGCCCGGATACCAACAGCCCGGCTACCAGCAGCCCGGCTACCAGCAGGGCGGCTACCAGCAGCCCGGCTACGGCTACATGCCGCCGCCCGCGCTGCGGCCCGGCATCATCCCGCTGCGGCCGCTGGGGCTCGGCGACATCCTCGACGGCACGATCAAGCTGATCAGGTCCAACCCCAAGGCCGTGCTCGGCCTGTCCGCCGTCGCCGCCCTGCTCGGCGCGGTGCCGCTGGCCGTGGGACAGGCGGTCATGTTCGGCTCGATGGGCGACATCCTCGACGACCCGCAGGCCGCCTCCGCCGGTCTCGACAGCTTCTACGGCATCGTCGCCCA
The DNA here is from genome assembly GCF_053596515.1 of Nonomuraea sp. NPDC001684. Lineage (NCBI taxonomy): Bacteria > Bacillati > Actinomycetota > Actinomycetes > Streptosporangiales > Streptosporangiaceae > Nonomuraea > Nonomuraea sp. NPDC001684. The sequence continues at coordinate 26,083 of NZ_JBSFGJ010000040.1, read as the reverse complement.
GTACGGCGGCATGCTGGTCTCGTACGCGATCCAGTTCGTCGTGGTCACGGTGCTGACCGGCGTGCTGACGCGCATCCTCGGCCGGGCCGTCTTCGGCGGCAACATCACCGCAGCCGAGGCCTGGCACCTCAGCAAGGGCCGGCTCCCGGCGCTGTTCGGGGTCGTCGGGCTGATGGCCGCCATGATGGTCGTGCCCCTGATCGTCCTCGCGCTGGTCGTGGTGGCGCTGGCGATGAACGTCTCCTCCTCCGAGGGCGTCGGACTGACCCTCGGCGTGATGGGGCTGTTCGTCCTGCTGTTCATCCCGTACTACCTGTTCATCACCACGCGCTTCGCGTTCGCCGCGCCCGCCGTGGTGCTGGAGGGCAGGGGCCCGATCGACGCGATGCGGCGCTCGTGGCACCTGGTGACCGGCGACTTCTGGCGGGTGCTCGGCATCCTGCTGCTGACGTCGCTGCTGGTCGGCCTGGTGTCGGGGGTGCTGTCGGTGCCGTTCTCGTTCGGCGGGACGCTGATCGGCATGCTCGGCGCCGGCTCGCCGGGCTCGGCCGTGATCGCGGCGGTGTTCATCGCCGCCGGCGCGACGCTGAGCGCGATGTTCTCCTACCCCTTCCAGGCCGGCGTCTCCGGCCTGCTCTACGCCGACCGGCGCATGCGCGGCGAGGCGTTCGACCTCGTGCTGCAGACGGCGGCGATCGAGCAGCAGCGCCAGGGTTGGGTGCACGCCTCGGCCGACGACCTCTGGCACCCGTCCAACTCAGCCAGGTCGTGAGCCCGGTCGGCCGGGAGGAGGCGGCGCGCAAGGCGGCCGAGGAACTCCTCAAGCCCGGATACGAGAAGGAATCCCTGTTCGACCAGCTCTACCGGCGTTTCGTCCAGTTCATCGGCGACCTGACCGACGCCGTGACGGGCGGCGGCCCGGCCGGCGGGATCATCGCCGCGGTCGTGATCACACTCATCATCCTGGGCGTGATCCTGCTGGTCGGCTGGCGGCTGCGCAGGACCGCCCGGCGGAACGCCATGGCCGTCGGCGGCCTCTACGGCGAGCGCGTGCTCAACGCCGCCGAGCACCGCAGGGCCGCCGAACGCCTGGCCGCCGAGGGCGACTGGACGCAGGCCATCCGCGAACGCCTCCGCGCCATCGCCCGCGACCTGGAGGAACGCGCGCTGGTGGACGGCATGCCGGGCCGCACGGCCGACGAGCTGGCCGCCGAGGCGGGCAGGGCGCTGCCCGGCTTCGCCGCCGAGCTGGCCGCCGCCGCGCGCTCGTTCGACGACGTCAGCTACGGCGGCGTGCCCGGCACGCAGGCCGCGTACCAGGCGATGAGCGACCTGGACGAGCGGCTGCGCCAGGCGCGGCCCGTCCCGCTCGCGGTGGGAGGCGGGCCGTCGTGAGCGTCTGGAACTCGGAGCCGGCCGCGGCCGGCAGCGCGCCGAGCGCGAACACCACCCCGGTCACCGCCCCGGCCACCACCTCGGTCACCACCTCCGCGCCGGGGCCCGCCGGGCCCTCCGCCGCCACCTCTCCCACCGCCCGCTCCACCTGGCGGGCGAGCCGCGTGATCGTCGTACTGGGCCTGGTCGTCGTCCTGGTCGCGGTGGCCGCGGTGCTGCTCGGCCCGCAGCGGGGGCCCTCGCGTTTCCTCGACCCCGCCGACACCTCGCTCGCCGGGTCCAAGGCGCTGGCGGAGCTGCTACGGGCGCGGGGCGTCCAGGTCGACCGGGTCGACTCGGTCGAGGCGGCCGCCGCCAAGGCCGCGGGCGGCGGCCGGCTGCTGCTGGTCACCGACCTGACCTACCTCGACGAGCACCGCCTCGCCGAGATCCCCGGCGACCGGCTGATCGTCGGCGACCTGCCCGGCCTCGGCGTGCTGGCCCCCGGCACGAGCACCGAGCGCGAGCCGTCGCGGGTGCGCTCCCGCGAGCCCGGGTGCGCACTGCCCGCCGCCACGCGGGCCGGCAGCGCGCACGTCGGCGGCCTGGTGCTGAACGGCCCGCCCGGCGCCGCCTCCTGCTACCCCGCGGGCGACGGCTACTCCCTGGTCAGCTACCGCACCGGCGACGGCGCCACCACCACGGTCGTCGGCGACGGCGCGTTCATGACCAACCTGCGCCTGCCCGAGGACGGCAACGCGGCCCTCGCACTCAACCTCGTCGGCACCGGCAGGCCCGTCACCTGGCTGGTCCGCCCGGACAATCCGCCCCCGCTCGACCTGCCCGGCTCCGAGGGCAAGTCGATGTACGAGCTGATGCCTCCGAGCGTGCCGTGGGCGATCCTGATGACCTGCCTGACCGTGGCGCTCGTCGCGTTCTGGCGGGGGCGCCGCCTCGGACCGGTGGTGACCGAGAAGCTGCCCGTCGTCGTGCGGGCCGCCGAGACGGTCGAGGGCCGCGGCAGGCTCTACCGCGCCAGGAGGGCCAGGCAGCGGGCCGCCGACTCGCTGCGCGCCGGCACGGTCGATCGGCTCACGCCCCGCCTGGGCCTGGCCCAGGGCGCCGGGCCGCACGAGCTGGTCGCGGCCCTGGCGGCGCGGATCGCCGACGACCCGCAGGTGGTCGGCGCCGCACTGTACGGCCCGCCGCCGGCCGACGACGCCGGGCTCGTCGCGCTGGCCGGGTACTTGGACTCCATCGAAAGGCAGGTCAGTGAACTCTGAGGAGACTTTCCGCGTGGCCCCCTCGGGCGAGGCGGCCAGGGAGGCGCTCGGCGCGCTGCGGGCCGAGGTGTCCAAGGCCGTGGTCGGCCAGGACGCCGTGGTCACCGGGCTCGTCATCGCCCTGCTGTGCCGGGGGCACGTGCTGCTCGAAGGCGTGCCGGGCGTGGCCAAGACGTTGATGGTGCGCACTCTCTCAGCGGCCCTGTCGCTCGACTTCAAGCGCGTGCAGTTCACGCCCGACCTGATGCCGGGCGACGTGACCGGCTCGCTGATCTACGACGCGAAGTCCAGCGAGTTCGAGTTCAGGGAGGGGCCGGTCTTCACGAACCTGCTGCTCGCCGACGAGATCAACCGAACCCCGCCCAAGACGCAGGCGGCGCTGCTGGAGGCCATGGAGGAGCGGCAGGTGAGCGTGGAGGGCGCGGCCCGTCCGCTGCCCGACCCTTTCGTGGTCTGCGCGACCCAGAACCCGGTCGAGTACGAGGGCACCTACCAGCTCCCCGAGGCCCAGCTCGACCGGTTCCTGCTCAAGCTCACCGTGCCGCTGCCGCCGCGCGACCACGAGATCTCGGTGCTCGAACGGCACGCGCGCGGCTTCGACCCGCGCGACCTGTCCGACGTCAAGCCCGTGGCCACGGCCGAGGACCTGGCGGCCGGCCGCGAGGCGGTCTCCCAGGTGCACGTGGCCCCCGAGGTGCTCGGCTACATCGTCGACGTGGCCCGTGCGACCAGGAGCTCGGCGTCGCTGCAGCTCGGCGTCTCGCCGCGGGGCGCGACGGCGCTGCTGGCCGCCTCCAGGGCGTGGGCGTGGCTGTCCGGGCGTCCCTACGTGACGCCCGACGACGTGAAGGCGCTGGCCAGGCCGGCGCTGCGGCACCGCGTCCAGCTGCGGCCCGAGGCCGAGCTGGAGGGCGCGACCGCCGACGGCCTGCTCGACGGCATCCTGGCCTCGGTCCCGGTCCCGCGCTGATGGCCGGCTGCGACGCACGCGAGAGGTCCGCGGCGGGCTCGGCCGGGAGGCGCCGATGGCTCTGACGGGACGCGCCGGGCTGCTCGCTGCGGCCGGGATCGTGGTCGTGCTGCTCGCGCCGCAGCCCGGGGCCGCGCTGGCCGGGGTCTGCCTGCTGCTGGCCGCCGCGATCATCGTGGACCTGGTGTTCGCGGGCGCCGTGCGACCCCTGCGGTTCCACCGTTCGGGCGACACGCTCGTACGGCTGGGGCAGACGGCCACGGTGGAGCTGATCGTGGAGAACCCGGGCCGCCGACGGGTGCGCGGCCGCATCAGGGACGCCTGGCCGCCCTCGGCCGGGGCCGTCCCCCGGGTCGCCGAGCTCGACGTGCCGGGCGGCGAGCGGCGCAGGATCGTGGTCACGCTCAACCCGACCAGGCGCGGGGACCGGTCGTCGGTGGCGGTGACCGTGCGCTCGGTCGGGCCGCTCGGCCTGGCCGCCCGTCAGGGCAGCCACCGTTCGCCCTGGTCGGTGCGGGTGCTGCCGCCGTTCCTGTCGCGCAAGCACCTGCCGTCCAGGCTGGCGCGGCTGCGCGAGCTCGACGGCCGGCATCCGGCGCTGGTGCGCGGGCAGGGCACCGAGTTCGACTCGCTGCGCGAGTACGTGGTGGGCGACGACGTGCGGTCCATCGACTGGCGGGCCACGGCGCGCCGCAACGACGTGGTCGTGCGCACGTGGCGGCCGGAGCGCGACCGGCGCGTGCTGATCGTGCTCGACACCGGCCGCACGTCGGCGGGCCGGGTGGGCGACGCGCCGCTGCCCCTGGCCGGGGCCGCCGCGCAGGGTCCGGGGCTGCTGGTACGTCCCGACCCGCGGCCCGCCCCCGGCTGGCCGCGGCTCGACTGGTCGATGGACGCGGCGCTGCTGCTGGCCGCGCTCGCCGCCAGGGCCGGCGACCAGGTCGACTTCCTGGCCTACGACCGGGCGGTGCGCGCGTGGGTGAGCGGCGCGTCCCGTACCGAGCTGCTGTCGTCGCTGGTCAACGTGATGGCGCCGATCGAGGCCGAGCTGGTCGAGGCCGACGGGCAGGGCATGGTGGCCGCCGTCCTGTCCCGGGCCAAGCGGCGCTGCCTGGTCGTGCTGCTCACCGACCTCAACGCGGCGGCGCTCGACGAGGGCCTGATGCCGGTGTTGTCGCAGCTGTCCTCGCGGCACCTGGTGCTCGTCGCGGGCGTGTCCGACCCGCGGGTGGCGGCCATGGCGGCCAGGCGCGGCAGCACCGAGGAGGTCTACGACGCGGCGGCGGCCGAGCAGGCCCAGCTCGCGCGCCGGCGCATCACGGCCAGGCTGCGCCGGCACGGCGTCGAGGTCGTGGACGCGCCGCCCGAGGACATCGCGCCCGCGCTGGCGGACGCCTACCTGGCGCTGAAGGCCGCGGGCCGGCTCTAGACCGGGGGCCGCTAGGCCGTGGGGGCGACGTCGGGGGCGCGTTCGACGTCGCCGGTCTCGTTCTCGCGCAGGGCTCTGCGGCCGAAGACGATCACGTACGTCAGGAAGGCCGCCTCGGCGAGCACGCCGATGCCCACCCGCACGGCCGTGGGCAGCCCGGACGGCGTCACGAACGCCTCGATCAGGCCCGACACGAACAGCACCACGACCAGCCCGAGCGCGACGCTCATCACCGCCCGGCCCTGCTCGGCCAGCGCCTCCAGCCGTTTGCGCGGCCCTGGATCGATCACCGTCCAGCCCAGGCGCAGGCCGACGGCGGCGGCCAGGAAGACGCCGGTCAGCTCCAGCAGGCCGTGCGGTGTGATCAGGCCGAAGAAGATGTCCAGCTTGCCCCTGGAGGCCATCAGCCCGGCCGAGACGCCGACGTTCTCGGCGTTGCTGTAGAGGATGAACGGGATGGGGATGCCGAGCAGGATGGCGTAGATGATGACCTGGGCCGACACCCAGGCGTTGTTGACCCACACGTGGCTGGCGAAGGAGGCGGCGGGGTGCTCGGAGTAGTAGTCGGCGAAGTCGTGGTCGACGAGCTGGGCGATCTCGTCCGGCGAGGCGATCGACGCCTGCACGTCGGGGTTGGCGGCCACCCACGCCCCCAGCACCCACGCGACCGCGATGCTGGCCAGCGCCGCGGCCAGCCACCACCACCGCGCCCGGTAGGCCACCACGGGGAAGGAGACGGTGAAGAAGCGGGCCAGCTCCCGCCAGGCGGGCGTGTGCGCGCCGGTCACCGCCGACCTGGCCCTGGCCACCAGCGCCGACAGCCGTCCGGCCAGCACCGCGTCGCGGGAGGAGGAGCGCACGATGGACAGGTGCGTGGACACCCGCTGATAGAGGTCGACCAGTTCGTCCACTTCCGCGCCGGTCAGCGAGGAGCGGTTCTTGACCAGGTGGTCGAGCCGGTCCCAGACGGGGCGGTGTGCTGTGACGAACGCATCGATGTCCACCCGACCATTGTGGCCGCTCGATCAATGCGGCATTGCCGTTAGGCTCCACATATGTCAGAGGTTGTGACCGGGGACGCCGTCGTCGTCGAGGTGCGGGTGGCCCAGATGCCCTCGCGCGCGCTGGCGTTCGTCATCGACATGACGGTGCAGCTCGTCGTGCTGATCGGCGCGTACATGCTCCTGGGCGCGTTCGCGGTCGTCTCGGACGACGCCATGCTCGGCGCGGCCATGATCGTGCTGCTGGTGCTGGTCATGATCGGCTATCCGGTGCTCTTCGAGACGCTCAGCAGGGGGCGCAGCCTCGGCAAGCTGGCGCTCGGCCTGCGGGTGGTGGCGGACGACGGCAGCCCGGAACGCTTCCGGCAGGCGCTGTTCCGCGGGCTGGCCGGGCTGGTGGAGTTCTGGATGTTCTCCGGCGCGCCCGCGCTGATCTCCTCGCTGGTCTCCCAGCGGGGCAAGCGGCTCGGCGACATCTTCGCCGGGACCATCGTGATCTCCGACCGCGGGCCGCGCGAGAGCGGGCAGGCCATCCTCATGCCGCCGCCGCTGGCCGCGTGGGCCGCCACCCTGGAGCTCTCCCAGCTTCCCGAGGAGGTGGCGCAGGCCGCCCGCCAGTACCTGATGCGCTGGCACGACCTCACGCCGCAGGTCCAGCACGACATGGGGGTGCGCATCGCGACGCAGACCGCGGCCTTCGTGTCGCCGGCCGCGCCCGCGGGGGTGCCGCCGCACGCGTACCTGAGCGCGGTGCTGGCCGAGCGCCGGCGCCGGGAGGAGGCCCGCTTCGCGCGCCAGGCCGCCCTGGCAGCCGGCGCCGCGCCGCGGTCCACGCCGTACGCGCCGTACCCGCAGCCGGGGCCGTACCAGCAGCCGGGGCCTTATGCGCCGCAGCGGCCGTACCAGCAGCAGGGGCCGTACCCGCAGGCGCATCCGCAGGCGCCGTATCCGCAGGCGCAGCCGCAGGGAGCTCCGCGGCGGCCTCAGCCGGGGCCCGCGCCGGAGCCGCCGAAGGCGACTCCGGGCGGGTTCGCGCCGCCGCAGTGAGCCGGCGGCGCGGGATCATGCAGCGGGTCAGTTGCCGCCGGGGACGCCGCGCCCGTGCTCGGGGTACGAGCCCTGCGTCTGCGCGTTCAGCTGGCCCATCTTGACGCTGTTGGCCTGGTTCGTCCGCGGGTCGTTGAGCTTGAGCACGTCCAGGCCCAGGTTGAAGTCCGAGCCGTAGATGTAGCCGTTGTAGTAGTACGCCGACCAGAAGCCCCCGTCGAGCGGCGGAGCGGTCTCGTCCGGCCCGCGCTCGAAGTAGGCGATCTCCTGCGGGTGGGCGGAGTCGGTGAAGTCCACCACCGAGATGCCGCCCTGGTACCACGCCTGCACCATGACGTCGCGGCCCTTGACCGGGATCAGCGAGCCGTTGTGCGCGACGCAGTTCTCGGTGTCGGCCTGATGCCGGGCGATCTTGAAGTAGCCCTTGAACACGAGCTGCCCGCCGACGATGTCGTAGTAGGCGTTCGCGCCCTTGTTCGGGCCGATGGCCGCGTTGCAGGTGGCCCGGCTGCCGCCGCCCAGCTCGTCGGTGAAGACGACCTTCGTGCCCTCGTTGTTGAACGTGGCCGAGTGCCAGAACGCGAAGTTCACGTCATCGCGCACCTTCGCGGTGACCTTGGGCTGCTCGGGGTCGGAGATGTCGAGCAGGATGCCCTCGCCCATGCAGGCGCCCGCGGCGATGCCCTTCTCGGGGTAGGCGGTGATGTCGTGGCAGCCGGTGGTGGCCGACTTGCCGTTCGGGTACGGCAGCGGCAGGCCGGGGTTGCCGCCGTCGGGGAACAGGTTCGGCGTCGCGATGACGGCCGCGGCGGCCGGGTTGTCCAGCGGGACCTTGATGATCGAGATCAGGTCGTGCGGCGGCTTGCAGTCCGGGTAGTTCGCGTTGGGGCCGTAGGAGGAGACGTAGATGTAGACGTTCTTGCCGTCGCGGCCGGGCACCAGCGTGTTGGTGTGCGAGCCGCAGTTGGTCTCGACCGACTTGACGTACTTGGGGTTGGACTTGTCGCTCACGTCGAAGATGCGCATGCCCTCCCACGACTCCTTGACGGAGGCGCTCTGGGAGGTGCTGCTGCACGAGTCGTCGTTGCGCGAGGAGTCGACGGACCCAAACAGCAGGTTGCCGTAGACGGACATGTCCATCTGGCCGCCTGGGCACACGACCGAGCTCACCAGCGACGTCTTCTTCGGCTGCTTGATGTCGTAGATCGAGAAGCCGTAGTAGTTGCCGACGAAGGCGTAGTCGCCCTGGAAGGCCATGTCGGTGTGGATGTCGGACAGCGCCTGTGGCTTGGGCACGTTCGTGACGTGCGTGATGTTGGAGCTCATGACGATCTCGCCGGGAGCCGGGATGTCCGCAGCCTGGGCGGGCAGTGTGGCGCCCGTTGCCGCCACGAGGGCGGCGACCAGGATGAGGGCCCTGCGGGGGGTGAACACTCCGTGGTCCTCCTATAAAGGGGGCATAAATCTCCGTCATCGTCGCTCACGCCGCCAGGACCTGGCCAGTGTCCAATGTGTCAAATCTTGTTCCGTTTCAACCTCTTTCGCTGGAGCGGTATATGGCCTAGAGTCCGCATTCTCGTCCCGAGCCAGTCAGGAGGCCGAGTGCGCGGCGCGCTCATCGTCATCGCGGGCACGCTGATTGCCCTGTCCGGCTGCTCCTCCGGCGCGTCCTCCGCGCCGCGGGCCGACTCCACCGCGCCGGTGCTCGCCCCAGGCCGTCCTGGCGAGCAGGCCCGCACGCTGGCCCCGGGCGAGGCGGCCACCGCCGTCCCCGGGCCCACGGCCAACGCCGCCGACATCACGTACGTCCAGGACATGATCGTCCATCACCGGCAGGCCCTCGACATGGCGATCCTGGCTCCCACCAGGGCGGACTCCGTCAAGCTCAAGGGCCTGGCCGACCGGATCAAGACGGCCCAGGGCCCGGAGATCCAGTTCATGACCACCTGGCTCAAGGAGCAGGACCAGAAGGTGCCCGACCACCACGCGGCGCACGGCGACATGCCCGGCATGGCCACGCCCGAGCAGATGGCGGCGCTGAAGGCGGCCACGGGCAAGGACTTCGACCGGCTGTTCCTGGAGCTCATGATCAAACACCATCTGGGCGCCCTTGAGATGTCCGACCGGGTCCTGACCGCGGGCTCGCACATCAAGATCGAGGAGCTGGCCACGGACGTCAGCGTCACCCAGACGGCCGAGATCCGCCGCATGCAGGAGATGCAGGCGGCCCTCTAGCCTCCTAGAAGCTCCGGTCTCCCAGGAGCTCTGGTCTGTCTCCTAGGAGCCGACCCGCCAGGAGTGGAGGTAGTCCTCCTGCTCCGGGGTCAGCGTGTCGATGCCGATGCCGGCGGCGGCCAGCTTGAGCTTGGCCACCTCGTGGTCGATCTCCTCCGGCACGTCGTACACGCCGGGCACCAGGCCCGCCCGCTGCCCCGCCAGCCAGGCCACGGCCAGCGCCTGCGCGGAGAACGACATGTCCATGACGGCCGCCGGATGGCCCTCGGCGGCGGTCAGGTTGACCAGGCGGCCCTCGGCCAGCAGCAGCAGGCGGCTGCCGTCGGGCATGACGTACTCGTCGGTGTTCGGGCGCACCCCCCGGTGCACCTCGCGCGCCATCTCGTCGAGGGCCCGCACGTCGATCTCGACGTCGAAGTGGCCGGCGTTGGCCAGGATCGCGCCGTCCTTCATCACGGACAGGTGCTCGGCCCTGATGACGTCCCGGTTGCCCGTCACGGTGACGAACAGGTCGCCGATCATCGCCGCCTGGGCCATGGGACGCACCTCGTAGCCCTGCAGGGTGGCGTCGAGGGCCTTGACGGCGTCGATCTCGGTGACGACGACCCGCGCGCCGAGCCCCTTGGCCCGCTCGGCCACGCCGCGCCCGCAGAACCCGAACCCGGCCACCACGACCGTACGGCCCGCGAGCATGGTGTTGGTGGCGCGCATGATCCCGTCGAGGGTGGACTGCCCGGTGCCGTACCGGTTGTCGAACATGCGCTTCGTACGGGTGTCGTTGACGGCCACGACCGGGAAGCGCAACGCCTGCTCGGCCGCCATCTGCCGCAGCCGGATGATGCCGGTCGTGGTCTCCTCGCACCCTCCGCTCACGCCTTCGAGCAGGTCGGTGCGCTCGGTGTGCAGGATGTTCACCAGGTCGCAGCCGTCGTCGAGCACGAGGTCGGGGCCGAGGTCGAGGGCCTGGTGGATGTGCAGGTAGTAGGTGGCGCGATCGACCCCGGCCCGCGCGTGCACGGCGATCCCGTACGCGCGCAGGGCCTCGGCCACGTCGTCCTGGGTGGACAGCGGGTTGGAGGCGGCCAGCGCGATCTCGGCGCCGCCCGCCTTCAACGCGCCCATGAGCACGGCCGTCTCGGCGGTGACGTGCAGGCAGGCCGCGATCTTGAGCCCGTCGAGCGGGCGTTCGAGCGCGAACCGCTCGCCGATGGCGGTCAGCACCGGCATCGAGCGCGCGGCCCAGGAGATCTGCCGCTCGCCGCTTTCCCAGAGATCCATGCCCAGCCCCTCGCGAAAAAGCACGGCTCCGGGAGGGACCCCCCTCCCGGAGCCGCCCAGCCGATCAGTAGCGGTAGTGGTCGGGCTTGTACGGGCCCTCGACGTGCACGCCGATGTAGGCCGCCTGCTCCTTGGTCAGCTCGGTGAGCTTGACGCCGAGCGCGTCGAGGTGGAGGCGGGCGACCTTCTCGTCGAGGTGCTTGGGCAGCGTGTAGACGCCGATCGGGTATTCGGCCGTCTTGGTGAACAGCTCGATCTGCGCGATCACCTGGTTGGTGAAGGAGTTGGACATGACGAAGCTGGGGTGGCCGGTGGCGCAGCCCAGGTTCATCAGGCGGCCCTCGGCCAGCACGATGATCGAGTGACCGTCGGCGAAGACCCACTCGTCGACCTGCGGCTTGATGTTGTTCTTCACGATGCCGGGCAGCTTGGCCAGGCCGGCCATGTCGATCTCGTTGTCGAAGTGGCCGATGTTGGACACGATCGCCTGGTGCTTCATCTGCGCCATGTGCTCGGCGGTGATGATGTTGAAGTTGCCGGTGGTGGTCACGAAGATGTCGGCGATGCCGACGACGTCCTCCAGCGTGGTGACCTGGAAGCCGTCCATGGCCGCCTGAAGGGCGCAGATCGGGTCGATCTCGGTGACGATGACCCGGGCGCCCTGGCCGCGCAGCGCGTCGGCGCAGCCCTTGCCGACGTCGCCGTAGCCGCAGACCACGGCCACCTTGCCGCCGATGAGCACGTCGGTGGCGCGGTTGAGGCCGTCGATCACGGAGTGGCGGCAGCCGTACTTGTTGTCGAACTTGGACTTGGTGACCGAGTCGTTGACGTTGATCGCCGGGAAGAGCAGCTGGCCGTTCTTGTACATCTCGTAGAGACGGTGCACGCCGGTGGTGGTCTCCTCGGTCACGCCCTTGATGCTCTCGGCGATGCGCGTCCAGCGCTTGTCCTCGCCGACCGTGCGGGTGAGCAGGTCGATGATGACGTGCCACTCCTCCGGGTCGTCGGCGCCGGCGGGCGGCACGGCCCCGGCCTTCTCGTACTCGGCGCCCTTGTGCACGAGGAGCGTGGCGTCGCCGCCGTCGTCGAGGATCATGTTGGGGGCGTCACCGCCGGGCCAGGTGAGGGCCTGCTCGGTGCACCACCAGTACTCCTCCAGCGTCTCGCCCTTCCAGGCGAACACGGGGACGCCCTTCGGGTCTTCGACGGTGCCCTCGGGGCCGACGACGACCGCGGCGGCGGCGTGGTCCTGGGTGGAGAAGATGTTGCAGCTGACCCAGCGGACCTCGGCGCCGAGCGCGACCAGCGTCTCGATGAGCACGGCCGTCTGGATCGTCATGTGCAGCGAGCCCATGATCTTCGCGCCGCGCAGGGGCTGGGAGGCCGCGTATTCCTTGCGCATCGCCATGAGGCCGGGCATCTCGTGCTCGGCGAGCCGGATTTCCTTACGGCCGAAGTCGGCAAGTGAAAGGTCGGCGACCTTGAAGTCCATCGGGATTCCCCTCGCGTCACGATTGCTGTCGCGGACGAGTTTAGGCGGCGCTCGGGCAGCCCCGCATCTCCGAGACAGCGAAACTGACGTAAGAATGTAAGGATGCGCATCACGGAAGCGGCCAAGCGGCTCGGCATGTCCCCACGAATGCTCCGATACCGGGAGGCGCTGGGCCTGCTGCCGCCGGTCCGTGAGCGGGGGGCGCACCGCAGATTCGGGCCCGAGGAGCTGGCCGCCGTGGCGCAGGGGGTGGAGCTGGAGAAACGATTCGACGTCTCGCCCGCCGAGCTGGCGTTCGCGTTGCGCGTACTGAGCGAGCCGCAGGTGGCCGCGGCCGTGCGCGACCTGGGCGTGCGCATCGGCCGCATCCAGGTGCCGCGCCGGGCTCTGGACTTCGAGAAGGAGAAGGCCCTGAGGCTCCTGCGACCCCAGGGCTGAGCGTCATACGCCCCGCGAAGCGTCAGCCGCCCGGCGAAGCGTCGGCCGGCCGTCGTGCGCGGCCGGCCTCCGGGACGAGCGTCAGCTCGTCGTCGTGCGCAGCCGGTCGAGGTCGGGCTCCAGGTAGATCACCCGCGCGATCGGCACGGCGTCGCGGATGCGCCGCTCGGCCTCGTCGATGCCGCGGGCCACCTCGCCGGCCGTGTCGTCGTGCTCGACCGCGATCTTGGCGGCCACCAGCAGCTCCTCGGGGCCGAGGTGCAGCGTGCGCATGTGGATGATCCTGGCCACCTCGGGCGCCCCCTCCAGCGCGGCCCGGATCTGCTCCTCGACCTCGGGCGAGGCGCCCTCACCGAGCAGCAGCGACTTGGTCTCGACGGCCAGCACGACGGCGATGATCGCCAGCAGCACGCCGATCATGAGGGTGCCGATGCCGTCCCAGACGCCGTCGCCGGTGATGACGGCCATCGTCACGCCGAACAGCGCGAAGATCAGACCGAGCAGCGCGCCCAGGTCCTCCAGCAGGATGACGGGCAGCTCGGGCGACTTCGACCGGCGGATGAAGGCGAACCACGACTGCTTGCCGCGCAGCGGGTTGGACTCCCTGATCGCCGTACGGAAGGAGAAGCCCTCGGCGATGATCGCGAAGATCAGCACCGCGAACGCCCAGATGGGCTTGTCGACCTCGGCCGGTTCGGAGATCTTGTGCCAGCCCTCGTAGAGGGAGAAGACCGCGCCGATCGTGAACAGCACGACGGCGACCACGAACGCGTAGAAGTAACGCTCGCGCCCGTAGCCGAAGGGGTGGGTCTTGTCGCTGGCCCGCTGGGCCCGTTTCCCGCCGATCAGCAGCAGGAGCTGGTTGCCCGAGTCGGCGACCGAGTGGATGCCCTCGGCCAGCATCGAGGACGACCCGGTGAAGAACGCCGCCACGAACTTCGACACCGCGATCGCCAGGTTGGCGCTCAGCGCCGCAATGATTGCCTTCGTGCCACCACTCGCGCTCACCGGACGTCTCCACTCATAAAGATCACCTAAAAAGACCCTGACATGGGATCCTATTGGGAAATCCTGGCCCGAAGCTCATTGATCGTGGCCACAGGCGTCGGATCGACGGCGTAGCCGAGGGCCAGGTAGGTGGCGGCGTAGTCGGCCAGGCCGATGAGCGTGGCCAGCCGTTCGAGCGGATGCACGCCCTCCGCGGTCAGCTCGGTGACCGGCACGTCACGGTCGTGCGCGAGCCGCAGCGACGCCTCGCGCTGCCGCGTGACCTGGGGATGTTCCTCGACGTCGCGCAGCATGACGAGCCTGAGCGTCGGCCCGGCCTCGTCGGCGAAGATGTCCCGCTCGGCCAGCGGCCCCTCCAGGGCCGCCACCTGGTTGTGGCCGGCCTCGGGCAGCTGACCGAAGACCGCGGGGTACTTGCCGGTCTCGTTGAGCTGGCAGGCCAGCCGGTACGCCGCCGCGCAGGCCACCGGCGAGGAACCCCAGATCATCGGAATGCTCTCGGCCAGGTCCGTGGCGAGCGACTTGCCCGGATTGACGAAGGACTCGCTGGAGGGACGGCAGCGGTTGGCGATGTCCTCCAGGATCGCGGCCACCCGCTCGAACACCTCGGGCCCGGCGGTGACCAGCCCGATCGCGGACGCGGCCACGATCACCGGAACCGTCAGCAGCCACAGCCCCGACCTCGGCTGCCCCTCGACCCGCACCGGGACGTGGATCGCCGACGCCTGCACGGCCACGGCCTCCAGCGGTGAGCCCGGCGGGCACACGGCCAGCAGCCCGCACCCCCGCCGGACGGCCTGGACGGCGACGGAGACCGTCTCGTCGTCGTCGCCGGTGGCGGAGACGGCGATGACCAGGTCGGTCGCGCCGACCCAGCCCGGCAGCTGGTAGGACCGCAACGTCACGATCGGCGCCGGCACGCCGTTGCCGCACACCGCCGCGAGGATGTCTCCGGTCAGGCCCGCCGTGCCCATGCCCGCGACCACGACGGCCCGCGGGCGGCCCTGGGCGGACAGCCGGTCGACGCCGGCCTCGACCGCGGCACGGTGACCCGTGCGCACCTGGGCGGCCGAGGCCGCGACCGCGAGCAGCATGCCGCCCGGATCGGCCGCGGTGAGGTGTTGCTGGTCATCGAGCCGCCCGGGCTCCCAGGTCACGGCTTCCTTGCCTCATCGACCAGCAGGACGGGGATGTCGTCGCGCACGGGGTAGATCAGACCGCAGTCCGTGCAGACCAGCTCCTCGGTCTCGGCCTCGGCGCGCAGGGGCGCCTTGCAGGCCGGGCAGGCCAGGATCTCCAGCAGCCAGTCGTCGATCTTCACAGTGACACCCTTCCCACGATGGCGAGGACCTCGTCCTTGATCGCCTTCATCTTGCTCTCGTCGGCCGCCTCGGCGTTCAGCCTGAGGAGCGGCTCGGTGTTGGACGCGCGCAGGTTGAACCACCAGTCGGGGCCGGTGATCGTCAGGCCGTCGAGCTCGTCGACCTCGCCGCGGCCCGCGAAGGCCGCGCGGACGAGCGCCAGCGCCGCATCCTGGTCGGCGACCGCGCTGTTGAGCTCGCCGGAGGCGTGGTAGCGCGAGTAGGCCGCCACCACCTGGGACAGCGGGCGCTCCTGCTCGCCGAGCGCGGCCAGCACGTGCATCGCGGCGAGCAGGCCCGAGTCGGCGAACCAGAAGTCGCGGAAGTAGTAGTGGGCGGAGTGCTCGCCGCCGAAGATCGCGCCGGTGCGGGCCATCTCCGCCTTGATGAAGGAGTGGCCGACGCGCGTGCGCACGGGCGTGCCGCCGTGCTCGCGGACGATCTCCGGCACGCCGAGCGAGGTGATCACGTTGTGGATGATCGTGCCGCCGGGGTCTTTGGCCAGCTCACGGGTGGCGACCAGGGCGGTGACGGCCGACGGCGAGACGGACGCGCCCCGCTCGTCGACCACCCAGCAGCGGTCGGCGTCGCCGTCGAAGGCGAGGCCCAGGTCGGCGCCGCTCTCGACGACGGCCCGCTGCACGTCGAGGAGGTTCTGCGGCTCCAGCGGGTTGGCCTCGTGGTTGGGGAAGCTGCCGTCGAGCTCGAAGTAGAGCGGGACCAGCTCCAGCGGCAGGCCCTCGAACACGGCCGGGACGGTGTGGCCGGCCATGCCGTTGCCGGCGTCGGCGACGACCTTGAGCGGCCGGATCGCCGACAGGTCGACGAGCCCGCGCAGGTGGGCGGCGTAGCCGGACAGCAGGTCCTTCTCGATCAGCGACCCGGTCGGGGTGGCGGGGGCGCCCAGCAGCTCGGCCGCGCGGTCGCGGATCTCGGCCAGCCCGGTCTCGCCGCCGATCGGCACCGCGCCACCGCGGCACATCTTCATCCCGTTGTAGCGGGCCGGGTTGTGGCTGGCGGTGAACATCACGCCGGGCAGGCCCAGGCTGCCGCTGGCGTAGTAGAGCAGGTCGGTGGAACCGAGCCCGGCGAACACGACGTCGGCGCCGCGCGAGCGGGCCCCTCTGATGAACGCCTCGGCCAGCGGCACGGAGGACTCTCGCATGTCATGGGCGACCACGACGGACGCGGCTCCGGTCACCTCGACGAACGCCGCGCCCACGGCCTCGGCGATCGGCTCGTCGAGCTCGTCGGGAACCACCCCGCGAACGTCGTACGCTTTGAAGATCTTGGCGAGGTCGCCCACTCTCCAGCTCCGCCCCTAGGTCGTTTGTCGTGTGAAACGAGCCTACCGGTCGCGGTGCTGCTGGGCCGACCGAAGAACGCGCAGGTGGCCCCTGCGCCCGACCTCGACCCCTTGGCCGACCGGCTCGCCGCTGCCGGACGGGGTGGGCCTGGCGGCTTCCCTGACCGCGTTGGCCAGCGCCTCCAGGTCGTCTGAGCTGGGGGAGTTGCCGTCGGTGGGGAGCCGGACGACCTCCCAGCCGCGGGGAGCGGTCAGCCGCTCGGCGTGTTCGGCGCACAGGTCGTAACAGTGTGGCTCGGCGTACGTCGCCAGAGGGCCGAGAACTGCGGTCGAGTCGGCGTATACGTACGTGAGCGTGAAGACGGCAGGCTGGCTGCAAGCGGTGCGGGAACAGCGGCGGACGGGGCTCACGGAGGGACCGTATCTGGTAAGAGTGCGAGGCGCCACTATCTGAGCGCTCTTAACGAGCGTGTCGCCACAATTCGGACACCTGTCGCAGGCTTTCCACCCACATGCGCCGATGCGCGCGCCTGAGGGACAACCTTGCCCCCTCGCCGCTGACGCCACACCGGTCGCGCCGTACTTTCCTGATTCCTTGATCGACGACCGAGGAAGGTGACCGGCCGGAACGGACAGTCGGGCGCGAGGGCGTCCGTCGGAACCCACGCCCCCTGACGGCGGCGACGCGGGCGGGGGTTCCGGGGGTTCGCGGGCACGTGCCCTTACACTTGGGCGGTGACTCCAAAGCGCGGTCCCAGACGGCGCGATCGCCACGGTCGTGGCCTGCGCGGCCCCCTCGCCCCCTCCCACGTCCCCATGGCCCGTTCCCGCAGCGAGCGCTTCGACGACCTCGTCCTCGACGCCGTCGACCGGCTGCGGCCCCGGTGGGACAAACAGCTGTCCGCCGTGGAGTTCGCGGTCGAGGAGGTGCCGCCGCTCAACGAGCTGGGCGACGGCCCGAGCATGGGCACCGAGCCGATCCCGTTCGGCCGGGCCGACGCGGCCAGCGGCCAGTCACCGGCCGCGGTGGTGATCTACCGCCGCCCGCTGGAGGCGCGCGCCCGCGACCGCGACACCCTGGGCGCGATGGTGCACGACACGGTGGTCGAGCAGGTCGCCACGCTGCTCGGCCTCGCCCCCGAGACCGTCGACCCGGGCTACGACGACCGCCGCTGACCCGCGGCTCAGCCGGGCAGCACGCGGCTCAGCCGGGCAGCACCACGCGGGGGCTGTCGGTCAGCGCGGGCAGCACGGTCCACACGCGCGCGGGCGCGAGCGGCTGGGCGGTGACGAGCAGGCCGTCCTTCTCCCGCTCCTCGATGACCCGGCCGCCGTAGACCTGGCCCGACACGGGCGTGACGACCACGGCGAACTCGCCCTTGCCGCGCAGCCGCACCTCCTTGGTCCGCCCGGCGGGCACCGCCACGTCGTACGGCCTGCCCGCCGCGCCCTTCGCCGGCACCTCCTGCACCCTGACCTCGCCCGGCCCGTCCGGCGCGGTGAACAGCAGCCGCGTGCCCGGACCGTTGCCCGCGACCGCGCTGCCCAGGTCGAGCGGGGGCGTGCCCGCCGTGAACGCCACGTCCAGCCGCTGCCCGGTGCCGGTGGCGACCAGCCCGGCCACGATCGGCGCGGGCGCGGTGAGCACGAGCGCGGCCGCCTCGCCGCCGATCCCGGTGGTCACGTCCAGCGCGACCACGCTGCCGGCGGGCACGTCCACGCTCTCGCGGCCTCTCATCGCGTACGCGGCGTCCTCGCTGACCGCCTTGACCTGCACGGACACGTCGTTCTCGCCGGGAGCGGCGACCAGCAGCTCGCGCCGCCCGCCGCCGCCGGGGATGCCGGGCACCACCACGCGGGTGGCCGGGGGCGCGGCGAGCGGCAGCCAGTCCACGCCGCCGCCGCGCATCGACGCCCTGGCCGCGACCGCGAGCCGGCCGAAGACGGTGGTCACGCCGACGGCCATGACGTCGGCCGAGGGCGCGAGCGTCTTGAGGTCGATCTCCTTGTGCTCGCCGGGCGCGATCTCCAGACCGCGGCCCGCGTCGCCGGAGACCAGGCCCTCGGCCGCGTACACCTCGACGTCGGCCTGGGCCGGGGCCTTGTCGGCGTTGGTGAGGTGCAGGATCACGTCGGCCGCCGCGGGGCCGGGGCCGGCCAGCCAGGCCGACTGCGCCGGCTCGGTGCAGCGCACCCCGGACAGCCCGCGGGCCGCGCCCGAGGTCACCCGGGTGGTGTATCCGGCTTCGAGCGCTCCCGGGCCGTTCGTCACGTACGGCTCGGCGTTCTTCATGACCTCGTGGGACAGGCGTCCGGGCAGGTAGACGTTCATCCGCGCGCCTTCGGCGCCGGGGCAGACGGCCGTCACCGACTCGACGGCGACCTTCCGCGGCCCCTCGGCCCGGGCCGGGACGGGGGCCGGGCGGGTGACGAGGGCGACGCCGTACAGGGCGGACAGGGCCACCACGACCAGCACCAGCAGGCCGAACCTGTTCTCCACGAACGCCTTCATCGCACCCCCGCGGGCACGGGGACGGCCGCCTCGACGCCCTCGACCGCGCCGCTCCCCCGGCGTCCCGGCGTGGCCAGGACCAGCACGATCAGGGCCAGGACGCCCTGGGTCCACAACCAGGGCGCGTGCAGGACGTCCGCCGGCTGGGCGGGCACGCGGGTGAACGGCTCGGTCAGCCGCCACAGGCCGCCCGCCTCCGACAGGCTCATGCGTTCCAGCGACGGCTGGGAGTCCAGCGACCTGGCCAGCGGCGGCGGCACCGGCGCGGCCACCGCCAGCATGGCGATCCCGTGCTGGGCCAGCGTCGCGGCGTCGGTTCCGCCACGGCCGCCGACCAGGCCGCGCGCCGCGTCCGCCACCTTCGACCGTCCCTCGGAAGCGACCGGCAGCTCGGCCTCGCCGATCAACGGGGTACGGCCGTGCAGCACGGTGAAGGCGTCCCCCTTGACGACCAGCGTGCGCTCGCCGTGCCGGGTGCTCCACGCGGCCAGCGCGGGCAGCACGCCGGGGGCGTGGGCGGTCAGCGGGCCGCGCACCCCGTACGCCACCCAATAGCCGGCGGCCAGGATCGGCGTGCTCACCGCCGCGGCCACCACCAGGGACGCGCCGATCCTGCGCAGCCCGCCGTCGGCCCGCAGCTCGGCCAGCCGGTGCGCGGTCAGGCCGACGAGCACCAGCAGCCCGGTCCCCGCGAACGCCAGCGGCACGCCGGGCCAGGCCCGCGCCCCTTCGACGCTGATCCGGCTGACCAGGACGGCCGCCAGCACGCCGTACAGCGTGACGCCCCAGCCGATCGCGACGATCAGCCGCTGGCGGCGCATGAGCAGCGCGGCCAGCGCCGTCACCACCAGCCCGGCCGTCACCCAGAACGGCGGCAGCCCCGGGCCTCCCGGGCTGAGCGCGAGCAGCGACTCCGGCGCGAGCCCCGCCGCCACCAGGGCGGGATCGTGCAGGCCCGCCTCCAGGAGGATCCGGCCCGGGTCCGTGACCAGCCCGGCCAGCCACGGGAGCAGCAGCGCGACGGGCACCGCGAGCGCGATCACCATGGAGGTCACCACGCCGCGCCGCACCCCGCCGTACGCGACGGCGGCCAGCACGCCGAGCACCGCGAAGAGCGGGTACACCAGCGGGACGAACGCCGTCCCCACGGCCAGCAGCAGCCCCAGTGCCCAGGCCGCGCGCCGCGCGCCGCGCCGTTCCCCGGACAGCAGCGTGGTGCCGAGCGCGGCGTACACCGGGACCAGCACGAACACCACCGCCGTGCCGAGCCGTCCGGAGGCGATCGCGCCGGTCGCGACGGGCAGCAGCGCGTAGGTGCCCGCCGCCCACGCCCGCGCGGGCACCGCCGGGATGACGTGCCGGGTCGCCAGGTACGCCGACGCCCCGGCCAGCGGCACCGAGCCGAGCAGCAGCACGGACACCGCCAGCCACGTCTTGCCGAGCGCGAGCGTCGAGGCCAGTGCCAGCAGCGCCACGTACGGCGGCGCCCAGTCGGTGGAGCCGAGCCCGATGTCGTGGAAGCCCTCGGTGTAGAACCGCCACAGATCGCCCGCACCGCCCGTGACCGGGACCAGCGCGCCGCCGCCCAGCCGGTCGCCGCCGAGCAACGACCGTTCGGCGGCCACCGAGATCACGGCCAGGGCGATCATGAGGACGACGCCGGGCCGCCGGAGGAAGCCCTTGACCGCGCCGGTGTCGGCGGGCGCGCCGTCCTCGTCGTCCTCCGGGGTGGAGTGGTGGTGGCGGCCGGCGGAGTCGACGGGGCCCGCGCCGGCGAGGAAGCTCTGCACCATGTCGGTCAGCCGCCGGTAGGCCGCCCCCGGCGGCGTCAGCAACCGCTTTATACGACTAAATCCCTTTTTACGGCCTTCGCGGCGGGCCCCGCGCGCCTTCAGCAGCCGGAACGGGTGCGCCAGGATCGACCCCAGCGCCACCATCTCGTCCAGCGCGTTCGCCGGCTGCTTGCCCACCAGGAACAGCAGCGTGCGCAGGGCCGACCCGGCCAGGTTCCGCAGCAGCGCCCACACCATCACGCGGAACGGCAGGTTCGCCATGACGACGAACATCGCATTGCGCCGGTCGAGCCT
The DNA here is from genome assembly GCF_053596515.1 of Nonomuraea sp. NPDC001684. Lineage (NCBI taxonomy): Bacteria > Bacillati > Actinomycetota > Actinomycetes > Streptosporangiales > Streptosporangiaceae > Nonomuraea > Nonomuraea sp. NPDC001684. The sequence goes on along the minus strand of NZ_JBSFGJ010000040.1, from coordinate 5,262 downwards.
GCGCGGATGGTCGCCGCTGACCGTGATCCGCCGCCGTCTGCGGGCCGCCGCCTCGGCGTGCCAGGCCACCGCCGAGGTGACGGCCAGCACCCGGTGCCCGGCGTTGCGCACCCGCCAGCACAGGTCGAGGTCGTCGCGGAAGAGCGGGAACAGCGGGTCGAGGCCGCCGAGCCGCTCCCAGACGTCGCGGCGGACCAGCATGCCCGCCGTGGAGACCGAGAGCACCTCCCGGGTGCCGTCGTGCTGCCCCTGGTCGAACTCGCGCGGCTCCAGCCCGGTGTCCCTGCGCCCGGTGAGGCCGACGGTCACGCCCAGTTCGAGCAGGCGCCTGCGGTCGAGCCAGTCGCGCAGCTTCGGGCCGAGCACCGCCGCCTTGGGATCCTGCTCGGCCGCCATGAGCAGGGCCTCCAGCGCCCGCCGGTCGGGGGCGCAGTCGTCGTGCAGCAGCCAGAGCCACTCGTCCTGGCCGCACGGCGGCAGCCGGTCCAGCACCTCCGCCACCGCGTCGCCGAAGGAGGCCGAGCGCGGGAGCGTGAGCACGTTGGACGCGCCGAGCGCCTGCGCGAGCAGGTCGGCCGAGCCGTCCCTGCTGCCGTTGTCGACCCCGGCGACGCGCTCCGGCCTGCGGCTCTGACCAGCCAGCGCGCGCAAGGTGTCCCCCAGCCAGCGGCCGCCGTCATGGGCGACGACGATCGCGGTGACGAGGGGGCGTGACATGGGCGGGCGACTCCAGCGTTGATCAGGCGCGCCCACCCTACAGGTGACATCACACGCGAAAAAGGGCCACGCGGGCTACCGCGTGACCCTTTCGCTCATATCCCCTAAACGGCCTGGCGCTTGATCCGTCTGCGCTCCCGCTCCGACAACCCACCCCAGATGCCGAAGCGCTCATCGTGTTCGAGCGCGTACTCCAAGCACTCGGCACGGACCTCGCACGATCGACAAACCTTCTTGGCTTCTCGGGTGGAGCCGCCTTTTTCCGGGAAGAACGCCTCCGGATCGGTCTGCGCGCACAAAGCACGCTCCTGCCATCCGAGTTCTTCAGCGTCAAGCTGATCCTGTGCGATGACCGGATCGGTCACTGCACACCTCCCTGCCGCCCGCCCGCAATGGAGCCCCCCATGGACGCCTTCCTCCTACCCACCCACGGGAAGGCGTAACAACATGGTTGTAATTACACGCGCGTGCCGTACGTGACGTCAAGCGGCATGACGGTATCCGGGGAAAGACCGACTCTCGCCCCGGTGTGCTCGGCATGTGGTGTTCGCACCAGGCCGAGACCCCCTGCACAGCAAGGCTTCGACCCGGTTCGTTCAACGCTGTCAGCGGTCGGAACCGTACCAGGGCGGGGTAGACGCCCGCCCTTTGGGCCACCTTCTCTCTAGCCGTCGTTTGCCGGTCCGTTACCTGCGTGGCTCGTTGGGCGTGTATATGGCCGTTGGGTCGATTGGGTCGTCACCCGGGCGGTTCTGGGCGCCCAGGGCGTCCCCGAACTGCGAGGGGTCGAGCCGCATCGTCGACTCGCTCTGCGCCTCATTCCAGCCGGCCGGGGCCTGGTGGGTGGGGCGGTAGGTCTGGGGCTGCTCGTACTGGCCCTGCTGGGGCTCGTACGCGTTCTGCTGCTGCTGGTACGGCTGGGCCTGCTGCGGGTGGCCGAACGGGTCGTCGTACGGCCTGGCCGGCTGGCCGGCATAGTCGGGCACCCGCAGGTCGGGCTGGGTGCCGGAGGCGGCCGTCGAGCTCTGGTAGGTCTCGGCCTGCTGGTAGGCGTCCAGGAGCTGCTGGGAGCGCGGGTCCACGGGCGGGTCGGGCTCCTGGAAGGCGGGGGTGGCGTACTCGTGGCCGGAGTAGCCGGTGAACGGCTGGCCGCCCTGCTGGTCGAAGGCGTTCTGCCGGTCCTGGTACGGCTGCTGCTGCTCCGCCTGCGGGTACGGGACGCTCGGGCTGGTCTCGCCGCTCGGGTACGCCTGGTCGGCGAAGGCGTTCGGTGAGCTGTTGCTCGGGGCGTACGGGTTCTCCGGGGTGGGGTAGCCGGACTGGCCGTACGCGCTGGGCTGACTGTCGGCCGGGACGTACGGCGCGGGGGTGTACTCGCCGGCCGGCGGCTGGTAGCCGGAGTCGGGGAGCGTCTCGGACGGGGTGTAGGCGGCCGGGGTGTACCCCTGATCCTGGCCGAAGCCCTGCGGCTGCGCGAACGGCTGACCGGCCGGTGCCTGGGGGTTGCCGAACGGCTGCTCGGCGGACGCGGCGGGAAGCGCGGCCCTGGCCGGCTGGTAGGGCTGCTGCTGGTACGGCTCGGACTGCTGGCCGTGCGAAGGCTGGCCGAAGGGAGCCTGGTCAGGCTGGCCCTGGGCGGGCTGGCCGAACGGGGGCTGTTCGGGCTGGCCGTAGGCGGGCTGCTGGCCGTGCCCCTGGCCCTGGACCTGGCCGTAGGCGGGCTGAGCCTCGGGGGTCTGGGGGGCGTAGGGGGACTGCGCCTCGGCCGCGTGCGGGACGGGGGTCTCCTGCTGGTGGCCGTAGCCGGGGGCGTCGGACTGGCCGAAGCCGGGCGCGGAGGGCGCGGTCTGACCGTAACCGGCGGGGTCGGGCTGGCCGAAGGCGGGAGCGGCGGGCTGGCCATAGCCGGGGGTGGCGGGGTCGGGGTGGCCGCCATAGCTCGGGGGCTGCTGGCCGTAGCCGGGCTGCGCGCCGGGGTTCGGCGCCTGTCCGCCGCCGTAACCCGGCTGCTGCCCGAAGGCGGCCTGCTGGTCCTGACCGTAAGGGGCCTGCTGGTCCTGCTGCCCGAAGGAAGCCTGCGGGTCCTGCTGGCCGTACGGAGCCTGCGGGTCCTGCTGGCCGTACGGTGCCTGCGGGTCCTGCTGGCCGTACGGAGCCTGCGGGTCCTGCTGGCCGAAGGCGACGGTGGCGTGCTGGCCGGACGGGGGCTGGGGCGCGTACCCGGCGGAGGCGGCCTGGGGCTCGTAGCCCGAGGACGGGGGCTGCGGCGCGTAGGCCGGGGACTGCTGGCCCGACGGCGGCTGGGGCGTGTAGCCCGAGCCTGCGGGGACCTGGCCCGACGGCGGTTGCGGGGCGTAGCCGGAGGAGGCGGGCTGGCTGTCGGGAGCCGGGGGCTGGGCGTCCTGGCCCGGGGGGAGCTGGGCGAGCGCGGGCTGCTGGCCGTAGGGGGTCGGCGCGGCGTGCGGCTGCGCGTACGCGGGCTGGGGCGCGGGGTCGGGCCGGCCCTGGGAGGGCTGGTCGGGCTGGCCGTAGGCGGGCTGGTCCTGCTGGCCGAACTGCTGGGGGCGGCCGTACTGGGGCTGGTCCTGCTGGCCGAACTGCTGGGGCTGGCCGTAGTGGGTGGTGGGGCGGCCGTACCCGTCGAGGGTGGGGATGGGGGTCCGGCCGGGCATGACCTCGGGGAGCAGGTAGACCAGTCCGACGGCGGTCAGCGCGAGCAGGGGCACGCCCGTGAGCACGTGCTCCACCACGCCGCGGAAGCCGCCACCGGCGAACAGCCCGACGATCAGCGCCAGCGCGCCGAACACGGCGGCGAGCAGCAGGCCGGCGGCCGAGCCGTAGGCGATGAGCCGGGCCTTGGGCGAGCGCTCGCCCGTCCTGGTGACGAGCAGCACGGCGCCCACGAGCAGCGCGGTCACGACCGGGCTGGTCAGGCCCGTCAGGTTCGCGGCGGCACGGGTGGCGAACCCGCCGCCGAGCGGGCTGCCCGAGCCGATCAGGATGTGGCCGATCGTCAGGACGACGTCCACCAGCCCGGTGACGAGCATGATCCAGGCAGCCGGCTCCCGTAGTCGGGCGGCATTTACTTTGCTCATGAGTAACCCCCATCGGACCCTTTGGCCCGAAGGGAGTTTGCCACATTGCCGACTTTCGCGGCGGATGTCCCAAGAACCTCTTCCATCCCATTTACCCCTATACCTGGAGCTTCATTGCTCCGAAGTGGGGCAGAACCACTCCCCCCACGGGGATGTCGGACGCCGATGGAAGACTGGGACGCATGCACATCGTGTCACTCGCCGGCGGCATCGGCGGCGCCCGTTTCCTGCGCGGCCTGCGCGCCACCGCACCCGACGCCTCGATCACCGTCATCGGCAACACGGGCGACGACATCACCCTGTTCGGCCTGCGCGTCTGTCCCGACCTCGACACCGTCATGTACACCCTGGGCGGCGGCATCGACGAGGAGCAGGGCTGGGGCCGGGCCAAGGAGTCCCACGTCGTCAAGGAGGAGCTGGCCGCCTACGGGGTCGAGCCGCAGTGGTTCGGGCTCGGCGACCGCGACTTCGCCACCCACATCGTCCGCTCGCAGATGCTGGAGGCGGGCTATCCGCTCTCGCAGATCACCGAGGCCCTGTGCGTGCGCTGGCAGCCGGGCGTGCGGCTGCTGCCGATGACCGACGACCGCTGCGAGACGCACGTGGTGATCTCCGACGAGCGCGGCAAGCGGGCCGTGCACTTCCAGGAGTGGTGGGTGCGCCTGCGCGCCTCGGTCCCGGCCGAGTCGTTCGCGCTGGTGGGGGTCGAGAGCGCCAAGCCCGCGCCGGGTGTGCTGGAGGCGATCGAGCAGGCCGACGTGGTCATCCTGCCGCCGTCCAACCCGGTGGTGAGCATCGGCACGATCCTGCAGGTCCCCGGCATCCGCGAGGCGGTCGCGGCCAAGACCGTGGTCGGCGTCTCCCCCATCATCGGCGGCGCGCCCGTGCGCGGCATGGCCGACGCCTGCCTGACGGCCATCGGGGTGGAGACCACGGCCCAGGCCGTGCTCGACCTCTACGGCGCCGGCCTGGTCGACGGCTGGCTGGTGGCCGAGGAGGACTCCGGGGTGGCGCTCGACGGCGTGCGCGTGGTGTCCCGTCCGATCCTCATGCACGACGCCGAGACGGCCGCCGACATCGCCCGCACGGCGCTCGACCTGGCGCTGGAGCTGGCCCGATGAGCTCGCGACGGGTCGAGGTGATCGCCGTCACCGGCATCGGCGAGGTCCGGCCGGGCGACGACGTGGCCGCCCTGCTCAAGGACGCCGACCTGCGCGACGGCGACATCGTGGTGGTCACCTCCAAGATCGTCAGCAAGGCCGAGGGCCGCGTCCGCCAGGCGCCCGACCGCGCGAGCGCGATCGAGGAGGAGACCGAGCGGGTCGTCGCCAGGCGCGGCGACACGGTGATCGTCCAGACCCGCCACGGTTTCGTCATGGCCGCGGCGGGGGTCGACGCCTCCAACACCGAGCCGGGCACCGTCCTGCTGCTGCCCGAGGACCCCGACGCC